>JBAQYV010000015.1:0-10873 GCA_049790315.1 Candidatus Acidiferrales bacterium
CGCTTCTGCTGCAATACGCGCGCAACGGCGGCGCGCTGATCCTCACCGGCAACACAGCGCAGTTCAACGAGTGGCGCGAACAACGCACCACGAATCCCTTGCTCCCCGCGAAACCGGCTGGCGCGGACCGCGTTGTCTCGCCGGGCCGCCCGGAAGGCGTTGCTTCGAGCCTGGGCAAAGGCCGCATCATCTATATTCCCGAGATCATTCGCGCCGACGTCATCGTCGCCAGATCGTCCGCCGCCTACCAGGATCCCGAACCCGGCGCCCTCACACCGAAAGCAGTACAAATGGCCCCGTCACAATGGGTTCTCCCAAAAAATCACCAGGAAATTTACAGCATCATCGCCGCCGCAATTCCCTCCGGCCCCTCCATCACCACGGACGCTCCCCTGACCACCGTAATGGAATTGCTAAATCGCCCCAAAACAAACGAAACCATCGCCCATTTCATAAATTTCGATCGCAAAAACAACGTCGTCCCATTCGCCGCGGTCCTGCGCAAACAATTCCCCGGCCCAATCAAATCCGTAATCTGCATTTCCCCCGACGCGAACGATCCCGCCACCTTGAGTTTCAAAGAATCGTTAGAATCAGTCGCGTTCACCGTCCCCGCCATCCACACCTACGCCATGATCGTCGTCGCCCATCCCTGACACCTGCCTCGACGCTTTACGTCAGCGATTCCTCCCTCGCCCGCTGGCTATCACTCCTCTCCGACCGCCTAAGCACAAACCGTCATTCCGAGCGAAGAGGCGGCTCTTTTCTCCCCTCGTCCGCGTTGCGCGGACGAGCCGCCTCGCAGTCGCCTGTTCCGCCGGGGCCTCGGCGAAGGAGCGAAGAATCCCTCTTCGCGTTCGTGTCTTCGGTCGCCGCTTGAGCGGTCGCGATCGCTCCCCCGTGACCACCCAACCAAGCACTGTCATTCTCAGCGGAGAGGCGGCTCTTTTCTCCTCTCGTCCGCGTTGCGCGGACGAGCCGCCTCGCAGTCGAAGAATCCCTCTTCACCCTCGCCATACAACCACTTAAAGAAAATCCTCTCCCAAATCCCGCCATCCCGGATTTTTCGCCTCAATCAACGCCAACTTTTTCGCTCGCACCCACCCCTTAATCTGCTTCTCCCGCGCAATCGCCGCACCAGGACTCCCAAACACCTCGTAGCACACCAGCTGCGTCACCTTGTATTTTGCCGTGAAGGCAGACCCCTTACCCGCGCGATGTTCCACCAGTCGCCGCACAAGATCGCGCGTCACGCCGATGTAAAGCACCGTCGACTTTCCCGCCAGAATATAAACGTAATAGACCCGCTCACTCACGCGCGCGATTCTGCCACATCCGCGCCATCCCGGCGGCCACCCAATCGTTCCCCGCGACCACCCAACCAAGCACTGTCATTCTGAGCGGAGAGGCGGCTCTTTTCTCCTCTCGTCCGCGTTGCGCGGACGAGCCGCCTCGCAGTCGAAGAATCCCTCTTCGCCCTCAAATCTAGGCATCGCCTACGACTGCTAACACGAAGATTCGCCACCTTAAACACGCCGCGAACCTCAAGAAGCTCAGGGCGGAAGCCGCCCCCTGCTGCGGAAGGCCCCTCGCTTTCGAAAAAACATCCACAGCCTTTATCATTTATATATCTTCCCACCCACTCAACATCGCTCTAAAATTGATGTATGTCTCCGCAAATCCTTCTCCGCCGCCCTCGTCTGGCGTCCGATCCGAACCCGCACGCGCCGTTTGCTGTCCGAACGCCAAAGCCGTCGACGCTTCCCGCTGGAACGCGCGATATTCGCGTGACAACCAAATCAGAGTCCGCTCCCACAGCGTTTCACGCCAACAGCGATTCTGAATTCGGCCCTAACAAGATTTCCCGGAAGTGTTGTTTTCAAAGGCACTTAATCTCCTCTGGAATCAACAGTTACAAGAATTCCGCATTCCTCCGCATCCTGCTCATTGCAAAAGACTTTAACCCCACTAGAATCAACACTTCTGGCGATAAGGACTTAAAGTCTCCTGGAATCAACACTTCCGGGAATAAGGACTTAAAGTCGTTTAGAATCAACACTTCCAAAAAACAGGGGAGGGGGGTGGTGGTCCCTTCGCATTTAACTTCGACTATAGTTCGCGGAGCCGATTCCGAAGCCCGCGTCTTGCCGTCAAGGAAACCGTTTGCTAGCTTAGGAGATTCACCGCTCAACGAAACGACATCATGACAACCGACACGATCCAAATCACGCTGCCCGACGGCGCTATCCGCCAAGTCCCGCGCGGAACCTCTTCCGCGGAAGTCGCGCGCGGAATCTCGCCGCGCCTCGCGAAAGAAGCTCTCGTCGCGCGCGCCGATGGCACACTCGTCGACCTTTCGCGCCCGCTCGATGCCGACGCGCGCCTGGAAATCCTCACGCCAAAAGACCCCGACGCGATCCAGGTATTCCGCCATTCGGCGGCGCATCTAATGGCCGCGGCAGTGCTGGAATTATTTCCCGACGTGAAGCTGGGCATCGGACCGCCGGTCGAAAATGGATTCTTCTACGAATTTTTGCGCGAGCAGCCGTTCACGCCCGAAGATCTCGAGCGCATCGAAAAGAAAATGCGCGAGCTCGCTGCGCAGGATATTCCGAACGAGCGCAAATTCCTGCCGAAGCCCGAAGCGATCGATCTGTACAAGAAGTGGAACCAGAGCTTCAAGTGCGAGCTGGTCGAAGAAAAAGCCACCGAGCCGATGGTTTCGTTTTACACCACCGGCAAGTTCATCGACTTCTGCCGCGGTCCGCACATTCCATCCACCGGCCGGATCAAAGCCTTCAAATTGACCAGTGTCTCTGGCGCTTACTGGAAGGGACAGGAAGGCAATCCGCAACTGCAACGCATTTACGCCGTCTGCTTTTACTCGCAGACCGAGCTTGATGAATATCTGAATCGCCTGGAAGAAGCCAAGCGCCGCGATCATCGCCGCCTTGGCGCGGAACTTGATCTTTTCAGTATTCAGGAAGAAGCCGGCCCCGGCCTGATCTTCTGGCATCCCAAGGGCGGCCTGGTTCGCAAGATCATGGAGGATTGGCTGCGCAACGAATTGCTGCGCCGCGGCTACGATCTCGTTTACACGCCGCACATCATGAAGCTCGATCTTTGGAAAACCAGTGGCCACTCGAATTTTTATCGCGAAAACATGTTCGGGCCCATCGAAGTGGAAAAGGACGATTACCAGCTGAAGCCCATGAATTGCCCGGGCCACATCCTGATTTACAAATCGCATTTGCGCAGTTATCGCGATTTGCCGCTGCGCTTCGCCGAGCTCGGCACCGTGTATCGCTATGAACGCTCCGGCGTGCTGCACGGCTTGCTCCGCGTCCGCGGCTTCACGCAGGACGACGCGCACATCTTCTGCATGCCCGAGCAAATCGAATCCGAAATCGAAGCCTGCATCGATTTCGCCTGGGCCACCATGAAAGTGTTCGGCTTTGAAAAATACGTCGTCGAGCTTTCCGATTGGGACGCCGCGCATCCGGAAAATTACGCCGGCACTCCCGAGCAATGGCAGCGTTCAACCGCCGCGCTTGAAACCACGCTCACGCGCATGAACGTCCCTTTCATCCGCATGGAAGGCGAAGCGGCATTTTACGGCCCTAAAATCGATGTGAAGTTAATCGACGCCATCGGCCGTCCTTGGCAATTGACCACCGTGCAGTTCGATTTCAATTTGCCTGGACGATTCGGCTTGGAATACGTCGGCGAGGACGGCAATCGCCATCAGCCCTTGATGGTGCATCGCGCGCTATGGGGCTCCGTCGAGCGCTTTTTCGGCATCTTGATCGAGCACTATGCTGGCGCGTTTCCGCTGTGGCTCGCGCCCGTCCAGGTAGAAGTGCTGCCCGTCAGCGGCAAATTTTCGGAATACGCGAAAAGCGTCACCGAAGCTCTCGAAGCCGCCGGCATCCGCGCGCATCTGGACGACCGCAACGAAAAGTTGCAAGCCAAGATTCGCGACGCCGAAATGCAGAAGATTCCCTACATGACCATCATCGGCGGCAAAGAAGCCGAAGCAAAAACAGTTTCCGTGCGCCACCACGGTTCGGGCGACCTGGGCCCGCGCCCGCTCGCTCAGTTCCTGCTCGATCTGCAAGCCGAAGCCGCTCCGAAATAAGCCGCGCGAAGACAGCGCCGTCGCATACCCGGCATCACGTTGGGAAATTAGGCTTTTGGTTTTTCTTCTGGCAGGAATTTAGTTTTGATTCTACTTTGTTTTCGAGGTCAATCTATTCAATTGGCGGTGACAGGTTGCGCCGGCACAAAAACCTCGGAGCTGTCCTCGCTGTGCTTCCAACTGCGCCACAACATCCAGCCCGACAGCACAGCGCCGGCGACTTCCACGATGCCAATCCCCCAGAGCGTCGACGGCGACAAGCCCGCCTTCGCCAGCAGCAGCCACCAGCGGTCGAAGCCGCGTCCGATCGGCGCCGCCACCGGCGACGTCGCGTAGTGCCAGAACAACCGCGCTTGCGCCCCGAGCTGCGAATAGTCCATGCGATAGGTGTACGTCGCGTCGTAGTAGCCGCCCCCCACCTGCGCCTCAAGAAAACTCGTCGCCACCCCGATCGCTTGCACCAGAAATCCCGCGACGAACAGCACCACCGCGCTCACGCGTACCCACCGCGCGTTCCGTTCGAGCGCCGGCCCCAACGCCAACATGCCAAGCGCGAGCGCCGGAACCAGGTAGCGCGGCCCGAAACTGTAGCCGCCCTCCCACTGCGTGTACGTGGCAAAAAAAAGTACGTACGTAATTGGCGTGAGCAAAACTACCGTAGCGAGTCCGCGACTGCGGCGCCACAACAGTTTCCAACCGGCGATTGCCAACAGTAGCGGCGGCGCGAAAATGAATATCGATTTGCCGGGCGAAAAAAGATAGCCGAACAGGCCGGTCAAAAGCGGCGTGTGAAATGTGTTCAGCGCTTTGGCTCCTTCGGCGGCCGGCGGATATCCAAAATCGAATGGATGGCCAAATAAATAAATGTTGCGCCACAAATATGCGACACCCGCAAAACAGACGATGGCGCTGAAGACGACGGCTGGCGTCATCGCGCGCTTGCGATCGCGCACAAATAGCGCGATCAGAAATACCAGCGCGGCCAGCGCGTGCGTGGGGCGCACCCAAATCGCCGCGCCGAGCAACGCTCCCCCCGCCGCGGCTTGTCCCGCGGAAACGGAAATATCTTCGGCGCCGGAGAATAGCGCGAGAGCGGCGGCAATCAGAAGCGCCGCTCCGAGCGGTTCGGAAAAAAACCACGCGGAGTAAGACGCCAATGGCGTGGCCAAAGCCAGCATGCCCGCAGCGGCTAGAGATTTGCCGGCAGAAATATTCAGACCAAGAAAAATTAGGAGCGCGAGCGTGGCCGCAAGCGCGGAAAATGCGGCGCTGCTGCCGGTCAGGAAAAAATCACTCACCAAATCGCGCTCGGCTGCAGGCGTGCCGGGAAGATGTTGCGCGGAAAATTGGCCCAGAAGAAACCACGGAATTGAAGCAAAAGCCTGACCGGGCGGATAAGGACTTTGCGGCTGGCCGGAGCGATCGATTTCTCCGTAGAACCAATTCGACGCCACGGCCTGCGGCTCGGCTGTGGTGCCGTGGCGAACCAGGCTTTCGGCCTGATAGTCGGCGGAAACTTCGTCGATGGTGTGGACACGGCCGGTGGAAAAGATGAGGAAAAGAAAATTCAGGAACAGGAAGAACGAAATCACGAGCGGCCACGGAATTTTGCGGGGCGGCGCGAGGCGAATGGTGGATTGAGGAGTCGCGCTCATTTTGCTTTATTGGATCTTTCGCACGAATATGGGTGCAACCGATTAGAACATATCGTGGCCGAGCCGGGGCCGGGTGAAGCGGCGCGCGCTGCCCAAAAAGACATCGCTTCGGGGCGGCCGGTCGAGAGGGCGTGCTATACTTGCCGTCCACTCCTTGCGCTGTGTGCGCGAGGGATGTAGATGCGGCAAGATTCCAATTGTGAACCGCGCTGGGCATAAGCCCGGGCGGGAGGTGGGTTTATCGCTGAACGGAGTTTTCGACCGAACGACCGCATCCGCGTGAACGAGCGCATCTGGGGCCGCGAGATTCGCGTGGTGGATGACGATGGCGGCCAGATGGGCGTGATGCAACCGCAAGAGGCGCTCAAGCTGGCTCGCGAGCGAGGGATGGACCTTGTGGAGATTTCGCCCACGGCCGATCCGCCGGTTTGCAAAATCACGGACTACGGCAAGTACCTTTATCAAACGAATAAAAAGGCGCACGAGCAGCGGCGCCATCAGAAGGGCACGCAACTGAAGGAAGTGAAGTTCCGGCCGGCGACGGCCGAGCACGATTACCAGGTGCGGAAGAATCAGATCATCAAGTTCCTGGGGGAAGGACATCGCGTGAAGGCGATGATCTTTCATCGCGGCCGTGAAATGGCGCACCAGGAAGTGGGCCGCGCGAAGATGAATCGACTGCTGACGGAAATTGCCGATCACGCGCTGGTGGAAATCGGACCGCGCATGGAAGCCAATATTTTGATGGCATTGCTCGCGCCGAAAAAAGGCGTGCCCGGCGCGAAGGCTCCGGCGGCAGCTAACTAGCGGAAAGAGCCGCGAGCGGCGGTGGCTATCAATTCCAAAGAGGAATCCGAATTTATGTCAAAGAAAAGAAAAGTTAAGAAAATAAAATTGAAAACGCACCGCGGCGCCGCCAAGAGATTCAAGGTGACAGCGACGGGCAAGGTAATGCGCATGCACTCGGGCAAACGGCATTTGCTCGGGACGAAATCGCCGAACCGCATGCGCCGCTTGAAAAAAATGGCGCTGGTGGATCCGTCGGACGCGGCAAAAGTCCATCGCATGCTGCCGTACGCCTAAAGCTTTCGTTGCAGCAGTGCAAAGTTTTTTGCCGCGCCAGGCAGCGCGAATCCCGCCACGACGGGCCTGCCGGCCGGCGCTCTAATCCACGCGAAAATATCCGCGTGCGATTCGGGGCGATTCGCAGCCCGGAAGTTTCGGGCTACATTCTCAACACGCCGTGGAGACGCCGCTGGCCGGAGAAATCCGTCCGGCGCGTGCTCTCCCCGCAGGAGACGACGCAATGGCCAGAGTAAAACGCGGTACAAAACGGCGCGCGCGCCGCAAGAAATATCTAAGGCGCACCAAGGGATTTTTCCTCACAAAATCGAAATTGTTTCAGTCCGCGCAGGAAGCCGCGAATCGCGCCGATCGTTTCGCATATCGCGATCGCCGCAACAAGAAACGGCAATTCCGGCGGCTGTGGATCCAACGCATCGGCGCCGGCGCTCGCTTGAACGGGCTTTCCTACAGCCAGATGATGCATGGATTGAAAGCGGCCGGCGTCGTGGTGGACCGCAAGATACTCGCCGACCTAGCCGTAAAGGACGCGGCGACATTCGCCGAATTCGCCGCGCAGGCTAAGAAGCACGCGCCTGCGGTGGTTAAGGCCAAGAAGAAAGCCTGAAGCGCGCGGGATTCCCGATGGCGCACGAAGACCCAACACAGAAGACGCTTGCGGAACTGGGCGTGTCCGACGCCGCGGGTGTGGCGCGCCTGTTCGCAGATTTGCGCGGTAATTTTTCAAATCAATCCGCCACGGCAACGAGCGGCGAGCGTTGGGAAGAATTACGCGCGGCATGGGTGGGGCGCAAATCGGGCGCGCTGACGCGCGTCACGGATAAGTGGCTCAAGCCCGTATCACCGGAATTGAAACGCGCGGTCGGGCAAGAGTTGAACGCGCTCAAGGCGCACGTGGAGCAGGCGCTTGAAGCTGCGCGCGCGGAAATCAATGCTGCAGGCGCTCAAACGGCCGCGGCGCGCGACGGTGTAGATCTTTCACTTCCTGGCGTGCTGCGCCCGGTAGGGTCGCGGCATCCGCTTCAGCAAACAATCGAGGAAATCGAGCGGATTTTTCTTTCGATCGGCTACACGGTCGTGGAAGGACCGGAGATCGAGACGCCGTATTACAACTTCGAGGCGCTGAATATTCCCGAACATCATCCGGCGCGCGACGCGATGGATACATTCTATGTTGCTCCGCCGCCCGGAGGGGCCGAATACGTGCTGCGCACGCACACTTCGCCGGTGCAGATTCGCACAATGGAAAAACAACCACCGCCGGTGCGAATCATCGTGCCGGGCAAGGTGTATCGCCGCGACAATCCCGACGCGACGCATGGCTACATGTTTCATCAGATCGAAGGCCTGGCTGTCGATGCCGATCTTACGTTCTGCGATTTCAAAGGCACGGTGGAATATTTCGTGAGCCAGTTCCTGGGGCCGCAGGCGAAGACGCGCATTCGGCCAAGTTATTTCCCGTTCACCGAACCGTCCGTGGAAGTGGATGCGACATGCCACCTGTGCGGCGGCGCGGGCTGCCGCGTGTGCAAATTTTCCGGGTGGATTGAGTTGTTCGGCGCGGGGATGGTGGATCCGGCGGTCTACGGATTTGTCGGCTATGACGTGAAGGGGTTGACCGGATTCGCATTTGGACTGGGCGTCGAGCGATTGACGATGCTGAAGTACGGCTTGGACGACATGCAGCTATTTTTTCAGAACGACACGCGCTTCCTAAGCCAGTTCCCATGAAACTTGTCTACGAATGGTTGAAAGAGTTTGTGCAGCTTCCGGCTTCCGCCTCGCCTGAAGAACTCCGCGGACGCTTTTCTCTTTCGGGCACGGCCGTAGATTCGATCGATCCGAGCGCGGCGGGTCCCGTGCTGGACGTCGAACTGACGGCGAATCGCGGCGATTGCATGGGCCACTACGGATTGGCGCGAGAAGCGGCCGCGCTCTACGGTGTGCCTTTGCGTACGCCGGCGCCGGATTTGCGCGAATCCGCGGAGGGTGTGGCGGCGGCGACGCGCGTGGAGATCGAATGTCCGGAATTGTGCGGACGGTACACGGCGCGCGTGCTGCGCGGCGTGAAAATTGCTCCGTCGCCGGATTGGCTGCGGCAACGCCTTGAAGCCATTGGCCAATCCTCCATCAACAATGTGGTGGACGCGACGAACTACGTGATGTTCGAGCTGGGACATCCGTTGCACGCGTTCGATCTGGATACGCTGGCGGAAAAACGAATCGTGGTGCGGCGCGCGCGGGCGGGCGAGACCATGCGCACGCTGGATGGCCTGGATCGCAAGCTCGCTCCGGAGATGTGTGTGATTGCCGACGCGCGGCGCGCGGTGGCCATCGGCGGCGTGATGGGCGGCGCGGAAACGCAAATCTCGGCCACAACGCGGAACTTACTTCTGGAATGCGCGTGGTTCGAGCCGATCTCGCTGCGGCGCACATCGAAAAAACTGGGGCTGCGCACGGAGGCTTCGCAACGATTCGAGCGCGGCGCGGATCCCGAGTTGGCCGATCTCGCATCGCGCCGCTGCGCGGAATTAATCGTGCAGCTCGCGGGCGGCGAAGTGCTTTCTGGAGTGATCGACGTTTATCCGGATAAGCCGCGGGCGGTGACGATTGAACTGACGCGGCGCGAAATGCTGCGGCTGCTGGGCGCGGACGTACCGGATCGCGATGTCGAGCAAATCCTTAAAACACTCGGTTTCGAGCCTGTGCGTGTGGATACCGCGCGGGGCAGCGCAGGATCGCTGATGGCTGCGTGGGAGTGCCGGCGACCCTCTTGGCGCAGCGATGTGGCGCGCACGGTGGATTTGATCGAAGAAGTGGCGCGGCATTATGGCCTTGAGAAATTTCCGGCGCGGCTGCCCGCAGCCAAACAGGCCGCGGCGCGACAATCGCATGCGGAGGATGAAGACAGCTTGCGCGAGTTGCTGGTTGGGCTCGGCTACCGCGAAATCATCTCGATTACACACGTGGACGCCGGGCGCGATGAAATCTTTCGCACGCCAAATTCCACGCCGGTACGCATTGCGAACCCCATCGCGGAGGATGCGTCGCTGATGCGCTCAACCGGTGTGGTGACGATGACCGCAGCGGTTGAATGGAATTTGAATCACGGACAGCGCAATGTGAGGCTTTTTGAAATCGGGCGGCGCTACGCATGGAACCGCACGGCGCCAGTGGAAACACGGATTTTGACGCTGGGCGTTACGGGCGTGGCGCGCGAGAAAAGCATCGTCGAGAGCGAGCGCGAATATCGATTTGAAGATTTGAAGGGCGATCTCGAACGCGTTGGGGATTTGGCGGGCGGCTTCGGGTGGACGGCGGGCGGTCCGGCATGGCTTGAATCGCGGAGCGCTGCGAGTGTGGCGCTTGCGGCCGGCGCGGCTACGCTCGGTTGCGCGGGACAATTAAGCCGGCAAGTAGCCGAGCGATTGAAAATTCGTCAGGATGTTTTTCTGGCTGAAATTTCGCTCGATCCATTTTATGGGGCGTGCGACGGCGCGCGTGAGAGACGACGCTATCGGCCGATCTCGCGATTCCCCGCGGTGGAGCGCGATTTCTCGCTATTGCTGGCGGACGGCACGACGTTCGGCGGCCTGGCGGATTCGATTCGGGCTCTGGGAATCGGGGAGATCGCGCGAATCGAAGCCGTGGATTTGTTTCGGGGCAAGGGCGTGCCGGAAGGACAGTATTCGTTGTTGATTCGCGTGACGTTTCAGAGTAGCGAGGCGACTTTGACGGACGCGCGAATGGCTGAGGCGAGTGCGCGGATTGTGAAGGCCTTGGAATCGTTGGGAGCAAGGCTGCGCGTGGCTTAGCGGGGCAGCGGCGCAGGCGTAGCACGTAGCGGGGATCACAAGCAAATTCTGGAGGCCTTCAGTGTACGGTGCCACGACATCCTTTACAGTGGTTGCCAGGACATCCTTTACACCTTGGAGTTAGAGTTTCCGGCCGGGAAGGGGGCCGGGGACGATGCCATGGAGAAGGGTGGACGTGGACG
>JBAQYV010000016.1:0-7877 GCA_049790315.1 Candidatus Acidiferrales bacterium
GCCAGGAGTCGAGCCGGCCCCGCCGGAAAGCGCGCGCCCCGCGCTCGCACCAACGCATCCCGCGCGGCTCCGCGTTCTGATCGAAGTGCGCCTCGATGCCGCTCCCACAAAATCCGGCGTTCGCGAAGAAGATATCGACGCCCTGGCCGACGCCGTGCTCGCGCTCCCGCACCTGGAATTGCGCGGCCTGATGGGCGTTCCTCCGCCGATGGGCGCTGCCGAGCGCGCCCGCCCCGCATTCGCCCGCCTGCGCGAACTTCGTGACGCCCTCTCGCGCCGCATTGGCGCGCCGCTGCCAGTCCTGTCGATGGGGATGTCCCACGATTACGAGGTCGCGATCGAAGAAGGTTCCACCGAAGTCCGCATCGGCTCCGCAATCTTCGGCGATCGAAAAACCAAAGGCCCGTAGCGTTTTCTGCGCCCCTGAGGAAGCCCCGGCGGGGCGATACGGCACCTTGGCACTAACTCCTTTTCGTTGCGATCACGATGATCTCATCCGCCGTCGCTCACGCCCGCGCCGGCATCGGACGCTCGTGCAGAATCATCCACGACGTGCCGAACTTGTCCCTCAGCATGCTGAATCGAAACGCAAAAAACGTTTCTTCCATCGGCATGAATATCTCGCCGCCGTCAGCGAGCAGCTTATGAATCCGCTCCGCTTCCTCGTTGCTGTCCAAGCTAAGCGTCAAATAGGCGCTGCGCATCGGCTGGAAGCGATCCGGCGGCGCGTCGCTAGCCATAATCTCCGTATCTGCGATCACAATCCGCGCGTGCAGCACCGCATCCTTCATCCCCGGCGGCGCTTTGTTCGGCTCCGGCATCTGCCCAAACGTCATCATCGACGTAATCTTCCCGCCCAAATGCTTTTCGTAAAATTGAAGAGCCTGCCTGCAGTTTCCGCCGTAGTTAAGATATGTGCGTAGTCTCATCGCCGTGTCCCACCTTTCGATGATCTGGCCGGGCAGGGAAGCCAACGCGCTCCCGCCTTCGACCGAGCGCGTTCCCATTCATCCTAACTCACGGCTTGAAGAAAAACACGATTGCCCGCGCACCTACTCGTATCGCAGCGCCACCATTGGATCGACGCGGGCCGCCCGCCGGGCACGGAACAGGCAGGCGACCAATCCAACGCGTGCCACAACTGCTCCAGCCAAACCAACCTCCACACCGCACGTGTGTCTTCCTTCACGCGCATCACATTCCCGAACTTTCGCAGCGCCGCATAGCGCGCTTCGTCCGGAGACATCCCGCGCGCGATGTTGTCCTGCGTCTCCCGCTCAATGTGATCGAGAATCTCCTGGTCGAGTCCGTCGAGCATACGGTCGCGGCGCGTCACGGTTTGTCTTCCTGCTTCGCCGGCCGCAGAATCCGCGCAATCGCTCCCGCGAATCTGCCCCACTTGCTCGTCTCCACCACCAGTTGCCGCCGTCCCTTGGCGGTCAGTCGATAGAATTTGGCGCGCCGATTGTTTTCCGACGTGCCGTCTTCGACGGAAATCCATCCCCGCTTAATCAGCCGATGCAGCGCCGGATAAAGCGATCCCTGTTCGACTTGCAGCACATCGTCGGACCTGAACTCGATTGCTTTCGCGATGGCATGCCCATGCGCCGGCCCCAGCAGCAGCGTCCGCAGAATCAGCAAGTCCAGCGTGCCCTGCAGCAGCTCGATGCGTTCGTCCTGTTCTTTGGTAGACATTCTACGGGAGGCTACGCCCCTTCCAGTAGAATGTCAAGGGGAGTATGCCTATCAAGAAGGCGGCCATGTTCGCACGAGTTGTAGCGGCGGCGTCGCGGCAGGCATCGGATCGTCGGGAATTTGTACTAGCTGCCTACTGTGTTAAAGTGCCACCGGCCAACGGTTCAGGAGCGTCCCAGTGCTCTCGCTTAAGCCTGCCACGCGCGCGTTAATTGTCTTCGCCTTCGCGTCCGTTTTGCTCGCCGCGCAGCATCCCAGCAAAATATATCCGGCATTGTCGCCGCGCATTCCCGCGCAGCAGACGGCCACGCCTCCCGCAAACGACGAAGACGCGGACGCCGATTCCGACACCGCAAAAACTTTCCAAGTTTACGTACGCGATCTCCTTGATAAAGAAAACTTCCCGAAGCTCGAAGAAATCGCAGCCACCGCCCGTTCGCAAAAATCGCGATTCCCCGGCGGCGCGTGGAAGCTGCACACCTTCTATGGAGTTCTGCGGACCCCGGGTTCCCGCGCCGCAACCGACGCCGATTGGAACCAGCACATCGATCGCCTGCAGCGCTGGATTGACGCCGCGCCCGATTCCATCACCCCTCGCGTGGCCCTGGCTGAAGCGTATCTGCAATTTGCGTGGAAAGCCCGCGGCAACGGGTCCGGGGACTCCGTTACCGGCGAAGCCTGGCAGCTCTTCCAGCAAAGAGCGCAGAAGGCGCAGGACATTCTGGAGAAGGCTCGATCGCTTTCCGCGAAAGATCCTGAATGGTACAGGACGATGCAAACTGTCTGCCTTGCGCAGCAATGGGACAACCAGCGCGCGGCGAAGCTACTTGAGGAGGCGATCGCTTTCGAGCCTGCCTACTACTATTTTTATACGGCGCACGCGAACTATCTGCTGCCGAAGTGGAATGGAGAACCGGGTGGTTCGGAGTTGTTCGCGAAAAATATTGCCGACCGCGTCGGCGGGCCGGAAGGCGACTCCATTTATTTCCAATTGGCGCTCAGCCTGAATTGTTGCAAGAACAAAGCGCAGGCGCCCGCCCTATCGTGGGACCGTGTAAAACAAGGTTTCGCCTCGCTCGAACAACTCTACGGCAGCACAAACTTTGAGCGAAACGCGGTCGCGTTTATGGCCGTTCGCCAGGGCGATCAGGCCTTCGCGCAGCAGCTTTTCGCGCGCATCGGCGACAATTGGAGCGAGCGAGTTTGGCGCACCGAAGAAAGATTTGAGAACAGCAAAGATTCCCTGAGTCAAAACTCCGCCGCTCCGGCTCCAGCTTCCCAAAGAGAATCCACTTCAGACCTTGTCGACCGGATGACGCCGCAGCAGAAGCAGCAATTCGCCAACGCCGGAAATCTTTCGACCGCGCACGATGACGCCGGCGCATCCGCGATCTATAAGCAATTGCTCGATGAAATACCCGGCGACGCGGTCCTTTCAAAATTTGCCGGCGAGGCCGCGCTCAATTCCGGCGACGCAACCTTCGCACTGAGCGCGCTGAAGCCTGTCACGCAAGCCGATCCTGACGATTGGCAAGCTGCGGCTCTCCTCACCCGTGCTTGCGCCGAATCCGGCGATGCGCCCTGCCGCGATTCCGGGATCGCGCACATGCTGGATTTATACAGCCGTGGCCTCACGCCCGCGGGAATGCAGCGATACATTGTGGAACGCGTGAAAGTCGCAGAAAACACGTTGCTGATCTGGACGTCGCTCTTTCCCTGGGGAATCTACAAGGTGTATGCCACGGGACAAGTGATTGACGGCAATGGCAAGGAATTTTTCCAGGCGACCCTCGAAAGTTCTGACGGCGATCAGCCTCTCTTTGCCAGGCAGCATCCCGAAGAGGCCGCCAAAGGGATTCGCGAATTCTCGATGGATGGTTATCTTGAGACCGGCCTCAACGCCAACGGGCAGCGCACGCAGACTCATTTCACTTTCGAGTTTTTTGTCGGCCAGCCGCCCTATGAAACCATCCGGAGCGAATTCATCGCCATCGCAACCGGAAAAGCATCTCCCATGAGCAAGACGACCGGCCTGATCGTCCGCTAGCTCTCGTCCGCCGCCGCTGCTAAAATCCTCAGCGTTTGCGCCACAGGGGGGAGCCGGACCGCAAATTCTCCTCAGGTCCGCCGATCATGCTCGATATCCCGGCAATTCAGAAAGCGTTACGCGAGCAATCGCTTGACGCCTGGCTCTTCTACGATTTTCACCATCGCGATCCGATCGCTACGCACGTCCTCGGCCTCGGCGCCGGAATGTTCACGCGCCGCTGGTTTTATTTGATTCCCGCAAAGGGCGCGCCGCGCAAACTCGTGCACAAAATCGAATCGCGCGCGCTCGATTCGCTGCCCGGCGCAAAACTCGAATACGCCAGTCTCGAAGAACTCGAATCCAATTTGCGCCGCCTGCTCAGCCGCGCGCCCCGCGTAGCCATGCAGTATTCGCCGCGCAACGCCATCCCATACGTTTCGATGGTTGACGCCGGCACAATCGAAATGGTCCGCCGCGCGGGTGCGAAAGTTGTCAGCTCAGCCGATCTCGTGCAGCGCTTTGAGGCTACTTGGTCCGCCGAGCAATTCCGCTCGCACGAAGCTGCGGGTCGCGTGGTCGATCGCGTCACGCAAGAAGCCTTTGCGCGCGCCGCGAGCATCGTCCGCGCGGGCGGCTCAATTTCCGAATTCGAGTTGCAGCAATGGATCCTCGATCAATTTCGCGCCGGTGGTGTCGTCACCGAAGAGCCGCCCATCGTCGCCGTCGGCCCGCATTCCGGCGATCCGCACTATGAGCCCACCGCCGCCGCATCGTCGCCCATCCGCGCCGGCGATTTGCTCCTGCTCGATATGTGGGCGAAAACGCAAGCGTCCGACAGCGTCTACTACGACATCACCTGGGTCGGTTTTCTCGGCGCGCAAGTTCCCGAAAAATATGTCAAAGTTTTCGCCGTCGTCCGCGCCGCGCGCGATGCCGCCATCGCCTTCGTGCAACAATCCGTGAAAGCGCGCCGCGCAATTCAAGGCTGGCAAGTCGATCGCGCCGCGCGCGATGTAATCCGCAAAGCGAAGTACGCGAAACAATTTGTCCATCGCACCGGGCACAGCATTGGGCAAACCGTCCACGGCAATGGTGCGAATATGGACAGTCTCGAAACGCGCGACATTCGCCAAATTCTCGCGCATACTTGCTTTTCGATCGAGCCGGGCATTTATCTTCCCGAGTTCGGAATACGAAGCGAGGTCAACGTTTTTGTCGACGACCGCGAAGCGCGAGTCACAGGCCCGATCCAGACAGAAATCTTGACTCTGCTGGGATAGCGGCCGCGGGCTATACTTGTAACCCGCTGGGAAAAATGCTGATCGCAGTATTCGCGCGATGTGGCCAAACGAAATGGCGGCGAGAGAATAGTGACGGAAACAAAAGCAGTGCACGCAAGCCACAATAAAAGTGAAGCGCCGCCGAGCACCGCGCGCGGATTAGCCGCGGCCGTCTGCGCCTGGCTCGTGCCCGGACTCGGCCACGCCATGCTTCGCAGATGGGGCAAAGCCGTCGCGTATTTCGTCGCCGTCGGCGTGCTTGCCGCGGCCGGCCTTGCGATGCGCGGCGATGTTTTGCCATCGTCGAGCCAGGATGCGTTCGATCGCCTGGGTTTTGTCGCCGACCTTGGCACTGGCGGATTTTATTTTTTCTCGAAAACGCTCGAGCCCGCCGGCCCCGACGACTCAAAAGCCGCCGGCGATTACGGCACGCGCATTTTCGCCACCGCCGGTGTCCTGAATTTTCTGATTATTTTGGAAGCGTACGAGATCGGCCGCCGCAATCGCGCCTGATCCGAATTTGAAGTGTGCGAATTGTTTGGCTGTTACAGTTTTGGAGACGCGCACATTTTGAGGTGTGCTCACAATCGATGCTGAATCATTTTCAATCCATGCTGATCTTCGCGTTTTGCGTGTCGTTGGCGTTCGCGTTCTTGTCCAAGCGTCGCCTGCGCGAGCGCGTCCGCTACACCGTGTGGGCCTTCCTCGCGTTCCTGTTGGTCGCCATCGGAATCGGCTGGCTGATGCTTCCGTTCTCGCACTAGCGCTACTCGGTGGCGGCGTAATTGGCGGGAACAGGATTTTGAAGCGATCTGGCTTTCGCCGCTCCCGCACTGGCATTGGCGGCAACGCGTTTCTGAATCGAACCTGCCGGCGCTACTCGCTTTGACGCATCCCGACCGAGATGCTAAATTCAGTTTCGCGCCCGTCTTACTTCTGCGGGCGATCCACCTCGGGCCGAGGTAGCTCAGTTGGTAGAGCAGCCGATTCGTAATCGGCAGGTCGGCGGTTCAAGTCCGCCTCTCGGCTCCATCTTTTCTGTAGTTCTCCAGGAATTTCCGACTGGCTGTGGCTCCCAACTCTTTGAGGCAAATTTATTGTGGCCGTGCCCGCAGGGGCGTTCCATGCACCCGCGAGCAATCTAAGTTGCATATTCCGTTCAGGATGATTGCCAGATGGTTGTCCGGTTGCTGACTCAACACCACTCTGAGCGATCTCATCACGTTCGCCTATGGTCTGCATCCCAAGCAGATCACCGGCGGACCGGATTGGCTCGACAAGGACACGTTCGATCTGCTTGCCGAGCCCGATGGAGAGGGTCAGCCCAACGATAAGCAGTGGAAGCGGATGCTTCAGAAATTCCTCGCGGATCGCTTCCAGCTCACCTTCCATCACGAAAAAGAAGTTTGCGTCCGCCGAGCGGCGAACGGTTTCTTCCGCGCACTACTGCTGATTCACCTTGGCATTCTCAAGCAGGATGATGGCATCGCCGCTCTCCGGCGTGACCGTGAAATCATGCGCGTTAACGGTCGCATCGCTGATCGTCATCCCTTTCGGGGCGCTGATGTGCACGTTGGTCAAGGTAATCGTCGTGATCGGGCTTTCGGGAAGGCCGATAATTTCTCCTGCGGTTTTGCTGCCCGTCGCCGTCACATTCGTGATGTTGATGTCGTGAAAGTGCGGCGTAAGCCGGGTCACCGGCTGCGCTGTATCGTGATCGGGGATTCGCGGATAGTACTCGGTAATCAGAATCGGAGTGCCAACGTTTTCCATCGTAAGGTCGCGGAAATCGAAATTACCGATATCTCCGCCGCGGTCGCGGTTCGATTTTACGCGGACGCCTTGATCGGTGTCCTTGAAGGAGACGCGCGCCACATGCACGTCCTGCACACCGCCTGAGATTTCGCTGCCGATCGACATGCCGTGCCCGTGCAGAAAAGTGCAATCGGTAACCGTGATGTTGCGGCTCGGACTATCTGGTCCCGCGGAGCCCGGCTGCCCCGATTTAATGGCCACGTTATCGTCGCCGACGTCGATCGTCATGTGGGAGATCGTGACGTTCGTCGAGGAGAACGGATCGATGCCGTCGGTATTGGGCGAGCGCGCCGGCGCAAGGATTTTTCCGTTGCGAATGGTTACGTCGTCGCTGTAGTAGGGAACCACTTGCCACGAGGGCGAGTTCTGAATCGTGACGCCGTCGATCAGCACATGTTTGCAGTGATCGAGCACGAGCAAGCGCGGGCGCCGCGCCGCAACGGCAACTGACCGCTGGAAAGTTGCGGCGTCTGCGGGAGCGCCAGCCGCCGGAGGCGCACCAGGGCCCCCACCCCGCGTTCTGAGCGCATAGACCGCGTCCCACCAAGGCTTGCCGTTGCCGTCGATTGTTCCGCCGCCGCGAATCGTGATGTCCTCCGCGTTCGTGGCGCTGATCAGGGGTTGCAGCGCGTTCTCGCGCAACTCCTGCATGTCGGGATAATCCGTTTTGTCTTGGCTTCCCAGCAGCGTGGCGCCCGGGTCCACCTCCAGCGTGATGTGGCTCTTGAGCACGATCGGCGCGGTCAGGAATGTACCCGAGCTCAGGCGGACGATGCCGCCGCCCTTCTTCTCGCAGGCGTCGATCGCGGCCTGCAATGCCTTCGTATCCTTGGTGGTGCCGTCGGCCTTCGCGCCGTACGCTTTGGCGTCGCACACCTTGGCGGCGTTGGCCGCCGCGCCGCAGCACAACATCGCGGCCACGATCAGAGCCGCGCGCAAAGCTATGCCGAAATCCACGCGTCGTTTACTCATCGTCTTCACTTCCTTTGGGCGGGAGAATGCTACTGGCTGGAGTTTTCGCTTTTGCCCGCGACGGTTCCACACTATATACGCAACGA
>JBAQYV010000017.1:0-2248 GCA_049790315.1 Candidatus Acidiferrales bacterium
TGCCAGCGAAGCGAGCATTGTTGCTCTGAATGCTCTGGCGCTCCGAAGCGGAAGTTTGATCGAACGAGCGGGAAGCGCCCGCGGTCTGCCGCACAGAGTAGAAATGCTCATTGTTGGCGCGAGACGAAATCGTGGACGGATTCGCCGAGCGGTCGCTGGCGCTCAGACTTGCGCGAGTCGGCGCCACCGGCATGTGTCCGGTGATCATGCTGCCCTGGCGAATCATGTGTCGCGAGGCTGGCGTGACACCGACGCGGCCCGCGCCGAACCGATCGGCCGGCACGGTGGACATTGCGCCACGCAAGCGATCATTGCCGGCGAAGCCGAGCGTCGAAAAACCGCCGGCGCGGAGCGGGGCAAAACCACCTGCGCGGAGGCCGAGGTGGTTGACGTCCGCGAATCCGAAGCGGGCGCCGAAACCGCCGTACCACGGAAAGAAGCGGTCACCGGGGCCGATCGGGAGCCAACCGTACGAGCCGAATCCGAAGCCGACTCCGACGCCAAAGCCGCGCCCTCCGAAACCGAAGAAGGAAACATACGCGGGAGCCCAAATCGGACGATAGAAGCCGCCCCAGCCGAAGCCCACGCCCCAGCCAAAACGTCCGCCCCAACCGAAGCCACCGCCGAAGCCGCCGTAGACGGGACCCGGCCACCAAGCCCACTGATCGCCGCAGAGGAACCAACGTCCATAGTGATACGGCGCCCAGCCCCAGGGCTCATAAGAGACCCACGTCCAGCCGTAGTAAGGCTCCCAAGTCCATTGGCCGTCTTGATAGGGCGCCCAGCCAGGATCCTGCGCGGGCTCCCACACTTGGCCATAGTCGGGCGAATCGACCCAGGTGCCGTTCTGATCGAGATCCTGGGTGCCGACGTAATAGGGATCGGTGTGCTGCCAGCTTTGCGCCTGCTGGATTTGGTGATCGCGGTCAGTGTTCCAGGCGTCAAAGGAATCTTTTTCCGGCGCATCTGTGACTTTGTATTGCGCGTCCTGCGCGGTGCCCTGAACGGTGATGAGCTGGCCCTTGGTGACGTGTGTGCTGCCTTGTGGCGTGGAAATTTCGGCTTCGCCATCGCGCACGATTACTTGGGTCTGGGTATCGGAAATAACCAGGATGCGGAAGCTGCCTTCATTGTGGCTGGGATGAACGGCGACGTTGGGCGTATCGATTTCAACGTCGGATTCGCTGTGCTTGAAAATCGAAAGGTTCGCCAGGCCCGAGGCAATTTGAACTTGAATCTGCTGGCTACCAAGCGCGGCGATGTTGACCTGCGCATGCTGATCGAGACGAAGAATGTCGGCGAAATCGAGCTGGACTTCGGCCTGAGAGTTTGCGCCGGTGGAAATTTTATCGCCGGCTTCGAGCGGCTGATTGATCGTCGCGGCGGACCAATCGCCGGAATCGCCGCGCTGCGTTGAGGCGTCGCCGCGAATCAGGCTGATGCGCGCCACGCCGGGCTGCGCTTGCGGCTGGCCCTGGTCCTGCGACGGCTGCGCCTGTGACTGATCGGGCGCGCCAGCGGGCGGAGGCGGCGCTCCCTGCTGCTGCATTTGCGCCTGACTCTGGTCCTGCGATTGATCCTGCGATTGGTCGGGCGCTTGAGAATTATCCGGCGCTTGCGCCAAGACTGCGCTCGCGCCGAAGAGCGCCAAGGTCAAAATCGCGGTGGCTCCATAAAGTTTCGTGGTCATCGCTGTCCTCCGGCTTCCCCCTGCCACACCGAAGCCGCACGCTGAAATAAGAGCAGGCAGCGTGCCAGAGTGCCCGTATCGGGGCACGCCATAAACGCAATAGCTTCAGCAATATGCGATGAGTTTGAGACGGCGATTGCGGGCGCGGCCAAGGGCGCGTGGCCGATATCAATCAGAAGTGGTGGATTTCAGCCACCGGATCGCCGGGGATTTTGACCGCGGGTTGCGGCGTCCGTAGATCACGTTTCTTTTTCAGGATCGTCGGCGATGCCCATACGCGAAAGGCGATAGCGCAGGGCGTTGCGAGATAAGCCGAGTATTCGCGCGGCGCGGCTTTTGTTGCCGGCGGTGCGGCGCAAGGCTTCGCGAATCATTTCGTCTTCCCATTGCTCGAGGGTGACGCCTTCGGGCAGCAGCGCGCCAGATTCAAGCGCGCGACGCGCGCGGCCGGAATCGAGGCGGATGTCCGCAACTTCGAGGATGGGCTCTTTGGAGAGCGCGCAGGCGCGCTCGATTACGTTTTCAAGTTCGCGCACATTGCCGGGCCAGTGGAATTCC
>JBAQYV010000018.1:0-8358 GCA_049790315.1 Candidatus Acidiferrales bacterium
GCGTGGCGGCGCGCCAGCTTCGCTTCGGCCTCAACAGTTACCAGCCGCG
The DNA here is from genome assembly GCA_049790315.1 of Candidatus Acidiferrales bacterium. Taxonomy (GTDB): domain Bacteria; phylum Acidobacteriota; class Terriglobia; order Acidiferrales; family UBA7541; genus DASPOJ01. Next base: position 50 of record JBAQYV010000018.1, read on the forward strand.
CGCGAACGCGCCGTACGAAGAACTCGATTCGCTTTTCGCTGTAGACGCGCGCCGCGCCGAAGAACTTTTGCGTCACACCGACTAGGCGCGAATAATCTCGGCGCCATCGCCTGCTAATTCAATGCGCGCTAATCCGGAATATTCGATTTCGGCGCCATGTATCCCTGCCGCGCGTACACGTAAAACTTAACTTTTTTCCCTTTTTGGTCGAGCACGGTGAGTGGCCCGCCATCCGGCGCCACCAAATCGATTCTGATCTTGCGATATTTCCCGTCCGTAGCTTTGTTCGACGGAACATAGGCCAGGCTGTATTGGCTGCGCAGGCTCGCCGCGACATCTTTGAAAATGTCGGGAATCTCTCCTTCGAAATTCGGGAACCAGGCTCGCCCCCCGGTCAACTTCGCAAAAGTATTCAGTTCATTTTGCGCCTGTAGAAACGTCATGCTGGTCGGCTGCCCTTGAAATGTGTTGGCGCCGGCCGTGCTGACGAAGAAAATCGAGACGTCGGTCTCCTTGAGCTCGGCCATGATTTTGTCGAGCGTCAACTTGCTGAACGTATCGATCCCCGTACCGAGCAGCAGAATGGCTTTCTTGCCTTTGACGTCGCGCAAGCGGTCGATTGTGTCGGCGAGGGCGTCGAACATATTCGCTTCGTGGAAAGGCGGAAAGATCATAGTGGAGAGCGCGTTGATCACCTGCGTCGTGTCGTGGGTGAAGTCCACCTCGATTTGCGTATTCATGGAATAGGATTCGAGCGCCACCCAGTCGGTGGGGCGAAGCAATCCCAGAAATTCAGCGGCCCAGTTTCTGCCGTTGTAAAAGAAAAATCCGCCGCCAAGCGTGCTGAATTCCACCAGCAGAACGATCGTGATCGGCGCCTCGGTGGGCCCGAAGCTCGTGATCGTCTGCGGAACGTTGTCTTCAAAAACGCGAAAATTTTCCTTTTTCAGGCCCGGCAAGTATGTGCCGTTATTGTCGGTCACCACCACGTCTACGTTGACTTCGGGAACCGTTACCGAAATCGAATAGCCGCCCGCCGGGGCTTGTTGCGATGCCGGTGGCTGTTGCGACACCGGCGCGGCCGCTGCGGGCGGTGCTTGCTCAGGCGCGGGTTGTTGAGCGGCCGGCTGCTGCGTGGGCTGCACCGGCCCCGATTCTTGCCCGGCCGCGCGAAGATCGCCCGCCGGAAATGCGAATGTACATATCAGCACGCCTAAGAATGCGCTGCGAATGACGGCGATGATCGACGACATCGGCGTTGTCTCCTCTATGCCTGACCCCGTAGCTCCGCTGTTCTAACTGTTTAACGTTGAGATGCTGCCATGAAACCTCGGGATGTTCAATTCCACTCCGTTCGCGCGATCATCGGAGGAGCAGGGCGCGCGAGAGTCGTGTTACGATAAATTGCTCCGCGTCGAGCCCGCAAGTTTTCCGAAACAGGAGAGCGGAATGAATCGTGGCATTCGGTGGATGGTTGTATTTTCTGTGGCCTTGATGGCGGCGTCTGCGCTGCGCGCGCAGCAAAATCCCCCGTTGAACGCCCCTGCTACGCCCGGCATGGTTTCGCCGTCCGTGAATTTGGATTCGCTGTCTCAGGAAGCCGCCGGGTGGCTGACCGATTTGATCCGCATCAACACGACGAATCCGCCCGGCAACGAAATGGCCGCCGCGAAATACATCGCCGGCGTGCTCGACAAAGAAGGCATCCAATCGGAAACCATCGAGATCGCGCCCGGCCGCGGAATCGTGGTCGCGCGGTTGCAAGCTGGGTCCATGGCGGATCCCTCGCAAGCGCTATTGCTGCTGGGCCACCTGGATGTTGTCGGCGTGGACAAAACCAAATGGAGCGTAGATCCGTTCGCCGCGACCACGCGCGACGGCTACCTCTACGGCCGCGGCGCGATCGACGACAAGGGCATGGTCGCCGCGAATCTGGCGGTTTTTATCGCCATCAAGCGCTCGGGAATGCGCCTGGGCCGCGATCTCGTTTTTCTGGCCGACGACGACGAGGAGGAAGGCGGCTCGGCGAGCATCAAGCCGGCGATCGCGAAGTATTGGGACAAATTCGCATGCGGTTTCGCACTCAATGAAGGCGGCTCGGTGCGTCTGAACAGCTCCGGCAAGGTCCAATATGTCGGCGTGGAAGCGAGCGAAAAGGTCGCCTACAACGTGACCGTCACCGCGCGCGGCACTTCCGGCCATGCTTCGCGGCCGTTGCCCGACAACTCCATCGTGCACCTTTCCGCCGCGATCGCAAAAATCGGCGCCTTCCAGACTCCGCCCGAACCCACAGCAATCACGCTGCGGTACTTCGAGGGAATCGCGCCAACCGAAGACGACGAAACTGGCAAATGGATGCGCGCCATCGATCAACCCGAGCGCCTGGGACTCGCCGTGAATCACTTGGGCGACGATAATCCGGCATGGGGCGCGATGCTGCACAACACGATCGTCCCGACGATGCTTCAAGCAGGCGTTCGTGTAAACGTGATTCCTTCCGAGGCAACCGCCAATCTGAATATTGGCCTAATGCCTGGCGATTCGATTTACGACATCATGGCCCAGCTCACGAAAACTGTGGCCGATCCCCAGATCAAGCTCGCGCTCGCGCCGGACTCCGGCGAAAATGCGCCCGCATCTTCGCTTGATTCGCCGCTCTATAAAACGATCGAGCGCATCGCGCCGCAAGATTTCCCCGGCACGGTGGTTGTACCCGAACTTTCAACCGGCGCCACCGATTCGGCGCAATTGCGGCTGCACAACGTGCAGGCCTTCGGCTTGTTGCCGTTTCCGTTGACGGATGGCGACGACGCGCGCATGCATGCCGACGATGAACGCATTCCGCTCGCGAGCATCAAGCCGGGCGTCGCATTTTTGTATCACGTGGTTAGTAGTTTCGTTCAGGCGCAATGACCAGCCGCTCCGGCGCTGACCGCCTTGCGCTCGCAGAAGCAATGGGAGACCCATGAAATTCCGGCACGCCAAAATTGTCTGTACCTTAGGTCCGGCAAGCGATTCGCTTCCGATGATCACCCGCCTGATGCGCGCCGGTATGGACGTCGCGCGATTGAATTTTTCGCACGGCACACATGAAGGCCATGCCGGGCTGATCGGGCGCCTCCGCGAAGCATCGGGAAAATTGCAGAAACCCATCGCGCTCGTCGCCGATCTGCAAGGTCCGAAAATTCGCACAGGATTGCTCGTCGATGGCCAGCCGGTGCACCTGCGCGCTGGCCAACGCTTCACGATTTCAACCGATGGCGCCGCAGGCACAAGCGCCGGCGTTTCCACCACGTATCGGCGCCTGCCGCAGGAGGTAAAGCGCGGCGATCGCATCCTGCTTGCCGACGGGCTGATCGAGCTGCGCGTGAAATCGTCCGGCCGCACCGAAATCATCTGCGAAGTTTCGAACGGCGGCGATCTCGGCCAGAACAAAGGCATCAATTTGCCGGGCGTGCACCTGCGCGTGCCGGCTCTCACACCGAAGGACCGCGAAGACCTGGCCTTCGCGCTATCTCACGGCGCCAATTACATCGCCGTCAGTTTCATTCGCCGCGGTGAAGACGTGCGCACCGTGCGCGCGGCGATCGCGCGCGCCGGCTCGACCACGCCGATCATCGTGAAACTCGAAAAACCCGAGGCCATCGACAACTTGGATGAAATCCTGACGCTGGCCGACGGCGTGATGGTGGCGCGCGGCGATTTGGGCGTGGAGATGAACCCCGAGCGCGTGCCCGTGGTGCAGAAACATGTTATCGCGCGTGCGCGCGACGCCCGCCGTCCCGTGATCACGGCCACGCAAATGCTTGAATCGATGATCGAAAATCCGCGTCCTACGCGCGCCGAAGCTTCTGACGTGGCCAATGCCGTTTTCGACGGCACCGACGCGCTGATGCTTTCCGCCGAAACCGCGAGCGGTCGCTATCCTGTCGAATCCGTTCAGATGATGGACCGCATCATCGCCGAAGCCGAAGCGCACATCGGCCAGTATCCGCGGCCCGCGCCACACAGGCTTGACGTCGCGGAGACCACGGCCGAACTGATCTGCCACGCATCCGAAGAGCTGCAAATGAAAGTGATTGCCGTATTCACGCAAACCGGCCCGACCGCGCGCCTGGTTTCAAAGCACCGCCCGCGTCCGCCCGTGGTGGCGTTTTCTCCCGTGCAGACCACGCGCCGTATGATGTCGCTCTATTGGGGAGTCCTGCCGCGAACGATCGGCACGATCCGAAGCCTCGAGGACCTGGAAGAAATGGCGGAGCGCCGGCTGATCGAGGAGGGCTTGGTCCGCAGGGGCGATGTCATTGGGATTGTCGCGGGGACGCCATTCAATGTCGGCGGCACAACAAACTTCATGAAATTCCACGTGGTGGGCACGCCTGCGAACGGCGCGTCGCCGCAAATATCGGGCAAGCTAAAGCCGCGTGATTCCGCCTAGCTAATTGACCCAGTTATCGGGCCGCGAGGGCGGCTCGTCGTGGTGATCGCGCACATACACGTCGAATTTCCGCCGTGCGCGTTTGCGTTTCCAATCAAGATACCCGTTCCGCGCGCGAAACATAAACGATCCGCGCCGTAAATAGAGGTAGCCCACCAGCGCCCCGCCCAGATGCGTTACGTGGCTGACGTTGTCTCCACCCGCCCCCAGTGTGAAAAAGAACTCGATGGCCACCGCGGCGATCACGTAAATCTTCATGGGAATTTGCACGGGAAACGGAATCAGCCACACTTGGCGATCCGGAAACATCATGGCCGCGGCCACCAGCACGCCGTAGATCGCGCCCGACGCGCCGATGGTGGGCACCAGCGACATTCCAACGCCACGCGGGTCGAATACGGTCTTCACAAGGATGTTTACCACCCCCGCTCCTATGCCGGTCACCAGAAAAAAGTTCCAGAAGCGGCGCGTGCCCCACGTGCGTTCCAGGTCCACTCCAAACATCCAGAGGAAAAGCATGTTGAGCAATAAATGCAGTATGCCGCCGTGCAGAAAGATGTACGTGAGCGGTTGCCACAACCATCCGCGATGCGTCACATAATACGGCGCGAGTCCCAGCACGTGGTTCAGATATCCCGTCATCGCCGGCGCAAAGAATAGTTGCACCAGCGTCTGGAGCAGGAAAACAGCCGTGCACAGCAGCACGATCGCTTTGATCGCGGGCGTGACAAACCCTTTCCAATTTGTGCGGAAACCGAACGAGCGTGCCGAAGAACTCATCGATCTTCAGTCTAAGGGCCGAAACTCCGAGAGTCAAAGTCCGCGCCGCACATTCTCGTTAATTCGCGCTGCGCCCTTCGAGCACTGCGGCGAAGTAACGGTCCACGCGGCCCGGAATGATGTACATCACGGGGATTGCCAGATACAGAACGCTGGCGAGAAATGGATGGATGAACGAAAGTGCGATCGAAACGCCGCACAGTATCGGGCATGCCAGCAACCGATGCGTAACCAGCCGCAGGCCTTTCTTGTCCACGGAACCGCCGAGCAGACGGCCTTCGCTGGTCGCGTAACGCAGGTGCGCGTAGAGCAGCAGCGCCGCCAGAGCCAAATTGAGGCCGTACCAGATTACGGCGGCGCGCTGGCCCGGGTAGTCGCCGAGCAATGCGGCCGAAAACGGCAGCAGCGTGATCGAGAAGAGAAACGTAATATTGATCCAGATCGAATTCCGGTCAATCCGGCGAAGGAAGTAAAAATGATTGTGGTGCGCGATCCAGAATATTCCCAGCATCGCAAACGTGACGCCATAGATGAAGAAATCCGGCCACAGCGCGAACAGCCTGCGGGGCAGTTCCGCAACGGCTGCGCCCGCGAGCTCCGGCACATGAATGTCGAAGACCATCAGCGTCATGGCGATGGCGAAGACGCCGTCGGTAAGCGTCTCTACTCGGCCCTTCGTCAGGCCGCCCATCTCCGCTTTTTCCTGATTGGTTACGATGGAGAGCCCGCCTTCGCCCGGCGCCGCGCGCCGAACATCAATTCATTTTCTTGCGCGCGAAATAATATTGCGACACCATCAGCAACGCGAACATCGACAGCGCGAAAACATGGCTCGCGGCGAGATTAGCCGCGATCCGCGGCCCGATCTGAAACAGGCCGGGCCGGAAGATGTGATATTTAAATTCCTGATCTTCAAGCAGCGCGATCACGATCCCAAACAATCCAAAAATCCCGCCCCCGGCAATCAGTCCGCTCGCGTAAAGCGGACCGGGCCCGGTCTCGCCTTCCGCTTGTCCCGCCTCCGGCTTGCGCCCCCGCTCGGCCAACCAGCGAACCATTCCGCCCGCGAAAATCGCGGACGTCGTCGCGATCGAAAGATACGAGCCCACGGCAAATGGTAGCGAACGCACTCCCAGCAATTCCACCGCGATCACAAGAAATACTCCGAGGAGCACCAGCCGCCAAGGTAACTGATGATTCAGAATGCCGTTGATCACCGTAGCCATCAGCCGTGCCTGCGGAGCCGCGGCCTTATCGCTTCCAATTCCCTGCACCCACTGAATTTCGATTTCGTGCGTTGTGGGGTCGTATAGATATTTTCCGTCGGGCACTTCGCGCGAGCCGATCGCGTTGATCAGCACATACGTTTTTCCCTGATAGGAATAATTCTGATTTTCCACCTGCGCGCCCTGCGGAAGACTGCTGATGTTCACGGCAATTTGCACCGGCTTGTATTCGGCCAAGCCCACGTTCATCAACTTGAGCGTGCCGCCGATCGCGAATACCGAAGCCATCGCTCCGATAATCAGCGCGAGCTGTTGTTTCGACGGCGTAGCGCCCACCAAGTAGCCAGTCTTCAAATCCTGCGATGTGCCGCCGCCATTGGCCGAAGCCACGCACACCACGCCGCCAATCGTCAGCGCCAGCACCGCATAATTCCCGTGCGTCCAGCCCGCCACCAGAAACATCGCGCAAGTGGCCATCAGCGTGGCGATCGCCATCCCGCTGATCGGATTTGAGCTGCTGCCGATCAATCCGCAAATACGCGACGATACCGTGACGAACAAAAATCCGAAAACCACCACAAACACGGCCGCCGCCATATTCCCGGCGAAGGAAGTTTCCGCACCGGGGATCGGCCGAAATGTCAAAAGCGCCCACATCATCGCCAGCACCGCGATCGACCCGATCACCACAACCTTCATCGAAAGGTCGCGTTCGGTGCGACTCACCGCCGGCGCGCCGCCCGCCGCGGCTCCCGCGCGCACGTCTCTCAGCCCCGCGCGCAACGCGCTCCAAATCGTCGGCAAAGTTTTCGCCAACGTGATCACGCCCGCCGCGGCCACGGCGCCCGCGCCCATCGGACGAACATAACTCGCCCACAACTGGTCGGACGTCATCAGCGGAATTGGAATCGTGCTGGGATACAGCGCCATCCCCGGCGCGAGCGATCCGAAAAATTTGATCGCCGGCATCAGCACCAGCCACGAAAATACGCCGCCCGAAAGAATCACTCCCGCGATGCGCGGCCCGATAATGTAGCCCACACCGAGATATTCCGGCGTGATGTTTGAACGCAGCGACGCCCCCGGCAGCCATTTCGGATCGTAAGTCGGCGTGTCGCGCCAGATGTTGAACGTGTTCATCAGCACGGAATATCCGCCGCCCAGGCCCAGTCCCCAGAACACGCGGCTCGCAAATGATCCGCCGCGATCTCCCGCCACCAACACATCGGCGCACGCCGTGCCTTCCGGATACAAAAGGTTCCCGTGCTCTTTCACGATCAATTGCCGCCGCAGCGGAATCATGAACAGCACGCCCAGCCAGCCGCCGATCAGCGCCAGGAAAAATACGCTCCAATATTGCAGCGGATAGCCCAAAAAAATCAGCGCAGGCAGCGTGAAGATCACGCCACCGGCAATCGATTCGCCGGCTGAGCCTGTCGTTTGCACGATATTGTTTTCGAGGATGCTGACTTTTCCCAGGCCGCGAAGAATGCTGATCGAAAGCACCGCGATGGGAATCGAAGCCGATACCGTAAGTCCTGCGCGCAAGCCCACATACACCGTGACCGCGCCGAAAAACAGCCCGGCGACGATGCCCAGCAGAATCGCGCGCAGCGTAAACTCCGGCAGATTCTGTTCCGGCGGAATATACGGCCGGAATTCATCAGCTGGAGCCGTCGAACTCCACGGCTTACTTGCCACTCACCACCCCCGCGCGTCAGCGCATGGCCCCGACGATGCCCTCGGGATGCCGGGCATTATGGCCCAGATTGCGGCGCTCGAATACTGTATTAGCAAGCAGGTTTGCCGAAGTATGAAGCCGCGCGCACACACGCATGCTTCAAGTGTCGCGATAAACACAACCG
>JBAQYV010000019.1:0-27312 GCA_049790315.1 Candidatus Acidiferrales bacterium
ATCCGAATACGCTGGGCCAATCGAAAACTTCCACTTCCACCATGCAATCGCGGGCCAATGTGGAGGGCGATCCGTCCCCGGTTTCGCGAACGGTGATGATGGCATTCGCATCGGCGGCCGTTCGCACGAGCGCCGAACATTGATTGGGAAGCGGCTTCACAACAAAACCACTGCGTTCGCCGCGCAGACGAGCCAGAACAAAGTAGCGACGGCTGGGACGGCCCTTGAGTTCTCCGTCCAATCGAGCATTCACGGTCGATGGCTCGATCGCTCGGTGGCCCAAAAGCCGCGCACAAACCGGACGGACTAGCTTTTGGAAACATACAAACGCCGCGGCGGGATTGCCTGGAAGCACGCACACCGGGATGCCACGCCAAACGGCAAAGCCGAAAGGTCGGCCTGGGCGCATCGCCACTTCCGTGAAGCGAAACTCGGCGCCGAGTTCGGTGAGCACGCGCTTGACCATATCTCGCTCTCCGGCAGAAGCGCCGCCCGTGGTAACCAGCAAGTCCGCGCCGACTCGCGCCTTTTCGAGCATCGCGATCAGCGCGGCGCGATCATCGCGCGCGACGCCTTGATATCGCGGCTCTCCGCCGGCACCGAGCACAAGAGCATGGATCGCAACCGCATTACTATTGCGGACCTGGCCACGCGCGGGCGCTGTCCCCGCGTCGACAAGCTCATTCCCCGTGCAAATAATGACGACGCGCGGGCGTCGAGTCACCCGCACTGTTGATTCGCCGGCGAACGCCAGGAGCGCGAGTTTGCCCGCATTCAAGATCTGGCCCGTCGCAACAAGCTCATCGCCTCGCCGAAAATCTTCGCCGGGAGGAAACACACAATCACCCATTCGCACGGGCCCAAAAATTTCTACCGTGCCGCCATGGCGCTCGGTGAGTTCGTGCGGAATCACGGCATCGGCGCCAATCGGAAGCGGCGCGCCGGTGGTGATTATTACCGCCGTGTGCGCGGCGAGCGTCGATTCACCTTCTTCGGCGAATGCCTCACCCGCGATCGGAAGCTGTATTGATTCCTGAGGCCTAGCTAGAGCGCAGTCGTGGGCGCGCACCGCGTAGCCATCCATCCCGGAGCGCGGGAATGGCACAGCATCTTCATTCGCAAGTACTCGCCCCGCTGAAACGCGTCCAAGTGCGTGCGCGAGAGCAATAGTCTCCGCTTCCAACGCGTGAACGTCGGCCAGGATCGTGCGTAACGCTTCATCGAAACCAATCGCTGCCATCACAGTCCTCCGGCGTGATGCGGAGGATTCGAGCGCGGCTGTAGAATGGCGGAACACTTGTGAAGCGCCATCGTCAGGTCGCTGGATTTATTCTCGCGGGAGGCACCAGCTCGCGCATGGGCCGCGACAAGGGCCTTCTCGAGTTCGACGACGTTCCTCTGCTCCTGCACACGGCCCGATTGCTCGAATCTCTCGTTGCCGAGGTCACGGTTGTCGGGTCGGCCCGCCGTTACGCGGCGCTCGGGGTGCGCGTAATCGCTGACGAGGCGGCCGCCGGCAAGCGCGCTCGCGCCGGCGCGTCTAGAAATGGCTGTGGCCCTCTGGCCGGAATCGCCGCCGCTTTGTCTGCAACGCGTTTTCGCTGGAATTTGATTGTCGCCTGCGACATGCCATATCTTTCGGTGGAGTGGCTCGATTGGTTGCTTTCGCGCGCAGTGCGATCGAGCGGTCAGGCAGTCGTGCCGCGATCGGTGTACGGACTTGAGCCGCTGGCCGCGGTGTACCGCCGCGAATGTGCAACGCCGATCGCAACCACCTTGGCGCGCGGCGTGCGAAAAGTTACTGACGCGCTCGATGATCTTCGATTGGACCTCGTATATCCGCGCGACTGGCGCCACCTCGATTCGGCAGGATTGGTTCTGAAAAACATGAACGCGCCGCGGGATTATGAAGAAGCGCTGAACTGGTGGCGAACCAGCGATCGCCATACCGCTCGCGCGTCCACGGTCCCACATGTCACGAGTGCCCGGCAGGCGCCACAGCGGACGCGCCGATCCGTTCCTCGCCGGCGTAAATGACGAAGCGCCGTCCGCGCAGGAAACCGACTAGCGTCAGCCCTAGTTCGCGCGCAAGTTGTACCGCGAGACTCGACGGCGCAGATACCGAAGCCAGCAAGGGAATGCCAGCCACAATCGCCTTCTGTACAATCTCGAATCCGCCCCGGCCGCTAACCAACAAGACGTGATCACTGAGAGGCAGGTTGCCGCGCAGAAACGCCCACCCGATTACTTTGTCCACAGCATTATGCCTGCCGATATCCTCGCGCAAGACGAGCAATTCGCCGCTACGATCGAATAGCGCAGCCGCATGAAGGCCGCCGGTTCGGCCAAACACGGCCTGCTTCGCGCTTAGTCTCGACGGCAATTCGCAAAGTAATTCGGCGTCGAAAGGCGAAGTAGCTTCGAGGCGACGCAAGCCACGGCGCCTGATTTGCTCGATGGACGCTTTGCCGCAAACGCCGCAAGCGGATCCAGCCAAAAATCTTTTGGCCGCGCTGCCCACAGAAACTCTTACTTTGGGACCAAACACGATGCGCACAACATTTTTCTCGTGAGCTGTATCCTCCGGTAGTTTCAGCGCAACCAAGTCCTCGCGGCGAGAGAGGATGCCATCCGTAAAAAGAAATCCGGCGACGAGCTCTTCGTCATCTCCGGGCGTGCGAAGAGTGACGCCAAGCGCGTGCCGTCCGGCGCGCATCTCCAGCGGCTCCTCCGCGGCGAGGTAGTCCGCAACGCGCGAAGCTTTGCCATCCTTCCACTCGGTCACCTGAGTTAGCGCGATGTTCCGGTTCTTTTGAGCCATTGGAGAATACCGTCAAATACCGATGGCCTGAGCTTCTCGCCACCGGATAGATTAAGCTATGCAACTGGAATTGCTACAGCTATTCAACCGGCAATGCGGTGGAGCGAGGTGGCCGGTCGGGTCTGTGAGGCTTCCGGAGGCGCTTCATGCATCAACATGAGCACGACGAAAATGGTGCTCCCGGTCAAACACGCGAGGAAAAACCGGCCGACTCAAACGCGAATTTGGCGACAGGCGTACCGGGATCGCAACCTCCCTTGGAAGAAAAGGGCGCCCACGAAGGTGGCCGCGATCTTACCGCCGCCGGACTCCATGCGATATATGAGACAGGCCGTTTCGGTTTTGGCGAAATGGGCGTCAAGCGCAGTTTTCAAACGCTCCTAAAAGTAAATCAGAAAGATGGTTTCGACTGTCCGAGTTGCGCCTGGCCCGATCCTGACGGCGATCGCAACACTGCGGAATTCTGCGAGAATGGCGCAAAAGCAGTCGCGTCGGAAGCAACCACCAAGAGACTCACTCCGGACGTCTTCGCGCAGCACTCGATTTCCGAAATGCTGACGCGTGCGGACCTATGGCTCGAAGGATTGGGCCGCATAACGCATCCGATGGTACGCCGTAGCGGATTGGATTTTTATCAGCCCATTTTGTGGCAAGACGCGTTTGAATTGATCGGCCAGGAACTCCGATCGCTTCGTTCCCCTGATGAGGCCGCCTTCTACACTTCCGGCCGAGCCAGCAATGAAGCCGCTTTCATGTACGGCCTTTTTGCCCGGCAGTTCGGTACTAATAATTTGCCCGACTGTTCCAACATGTGCCATGAATCCAGCGGCGCTGGATTAACGGAAGCGATCGGCATAGGGAAGGCCACCGTAAAAATTGAGGATTTTGCATATGCCGACGCGATTTTCGTGATCGGTCAGAATCCCGGCACTTGCCATCCACGGATGCTGACTGAGCTACAAAAAGCGGCGCGCAACGGATGCAAGATCGTCAGCGTAAATCCTCTAAATGAAACGGGATTGAGGCGGTTCAAAAATCCGCAGGAACCCTTGCATCTTCTGGGATCCGGCACGGAATTGGCATGCCTGTTTCTCCCGGTCCGGATCAATGGAGACGTGGCTTTGCTCAAGGGCATTATGAAAGAAATGCTGGAGGAAGATGAGCGCACCGGCGGAAAAATACTCGCCCACGATTTCATCGAGCATCACACCGAAGGATTCGGTGCATTCGCCGTGGACATTCGCAATGAAAGCTGGGAACGAATCGTCGAGAGCAGCGGCATTTCGCGCCAGCTTATACACGAGGCGGCGCGCGTTGCCATGGCATCTGAGCGGATGATTTGTTCATGGGCCATGGGCATTACTCAACACAAGAACGGCGTCGCCAACGTTCAGGCCATAGTGAATTTTGTGCTCCTCCGAGGCCAGATCGGCCGCCGCGGGGCCGGGGTCTGTCCCGTTCGCGGCCACAGCAACGTCCAGGGCGATCGTACCGTTGGCATCTGGGAAAAAATGAGCCCTGAGTTTCTGGGGGCCCTTGGGAAGGAATTCAACTTTTCTCCGCCGGAGAAACATGGATTGGACACGGTGCTCACGATCGAAGCAATGCATAAAGGCAAAGTAAAAGTGTTTGTAGGCCTGGGGGGAAACTTTCTGGCGGCCACGCCAGATACGAATTACACCTCAGAAGCGATCCAACATTGCAAACTCACCGTGCAGATTTCCACGAAGCTGAACCGCGCGCATCTGATCACTGGCGAACAGGCCCTAATTCTGCCGTGCCTTGGCCGAACTGAAATGGATCTCCAGACATCAGGGCAACAATTCGTCAGTGTGGAAGATACGACGGGCGTAGTTCATATGTCGCGCGGCACTTTGCCGCCTGCGTCGCCGCATCTGCGCAGCGAGCCGGCAATTGTGGCGGGCATCGCAAGGGCCACGCTGAAGGACCAAACAACGGTAAATTGGCAGGGCTTGGCTGAGAACTATGACCGCATTCGCGAGCACATCGAGCACGTCGTGCCGGGGTTCACCGAATACAACATTCGTGTCCGGCAGCCCGGCGGTTTCTATCTTCCCAATGCCCCCCGCGAAGGCACTTTCAAGACTCCGTCCAAACGCGCAAAATTCTCCGTCCATCCCATTCCCCGGCACGATCTATCGGACCGACAGCTTCTACTGACGACCATTCGCAGTCACGACCAGTTCAACACAACAATTTACGGAGAGAATGACCGCTATCGCGGTATCTCCCACGGCAGACGTGTCGTGTTTCTTAACGGGGGCGACATGGCTCGGCTGGGAATCCAGAAAGATCAATGGGTAGACCTCGTCAGCCATTTTGAATCCGAAACCCGCCGCGCCGAGCGCTTCAAGGCCGTGGAGTACGAAATTCCGGCAGGTTGCGCCGCTGCATACTTCCCGGAGACCAACGTACTTGTTCCAATCCGCAGCGTCGCCGATGGCAGCAATCAACCAGTTTCAAAATCGATCATCGTTACCGTGGAACCCACCAGTATCCTGACTGCTCCTTCCGGAACACCGAATCCATAAACGAAAAGAAAAGAGCCCTGACCTTTTGAGTCAGGGCTCTTTGTTTCGATTCTGCTTCTTCCGACTTTGCCCGCGACCGCGGCTACCACCGAGCCGCGGGATGTTTTAGACTCGCGTTCGGTTAGAAGTCGAACCTGCCGCTCAACTGCAGTTTGCGCGGGTTGTTGGCTTGAGATGTAATCGTTCCGAAGGCCGTAGCGCTGAAAACGCCCACCGTCGGCGCCGAGAAATTGACGATGTTGGGAAGGTTGAACGCGTCTGCTTGCAGCGTGAATTTCCACGATTCACGGATCGGGAATACCCGCCGAATGCTGAGGTCAAGATCCCAGGTGTTGAATCCAAATAGGTTGAGCGGAGCCATACGCGAGGCATTTCCGTACGTGCCCGGCGTCGGGTTTGAAAACACCCCGGGGCTGAGGAATTGAGTGTCCTTGCAGGGCAGACTATTCTGCATGCATCCATTTGGGATGGTGCCGATAATTGTCCCAAGAGCACCTGGGTTCGGAAGCCCGGTGGCCCACGCGGAGGTAGCGCCCGCATTGATATTCGGATAGCAGGACGCGTCGATAATTCCGTCGCCGGTGCACGAGGCGGTAACGGACAGCGGTGCGCCACTGGCGAACGTGAAGACCGAGACCACCTGCCAATTACCGATGATCGCGTTGACCGCGTGATTTTGGCTGCTGATCATGTGGCCAGTACCGAATGGCAACTGATCGATAATCGTTCCCTGAGCCACGATCGGTCGGTCGATAGCTCCCGGGGCCATTTCCAGATTATCCAGACCCGGATACCGGACACCAGCCAAATCATCCAGTTCTTTACTCCAGGTGAAGTTCGCCATGAACGTTAATCCGCGCGATGTTCGGCGGTTGAGCGATATTTGAAGCGCCTCATAGTCCGAATTTCCTACGTCATTCCATGGATCGGAGAGACTCAAATACTGCGGATATGGCTTGAGCGCCTGTCCAAGTGTTGACGAAAAGAACGGGAATGGCTCGCACACGGTGCAGCTAGCGGCGGCCCACGCCGGCACCGCAATACCGTCAGCGGTAAGAGCTGTCCTCAGAGCTGCCGCTTCCGTCACAGCGTTGCTGGGATTCAAAGGCTGCGACAGCATCGCCCCGATCGGCAGATATGTGGTTGGAATCTGGTTAGTGTCTGGTCCGGCCACGCCCGCACCGGCCAAATGGCGGCCGAAGCTGCCGGCCCAACCGACAGTCAGCGTCAGGTTCGGGGTAAACGAATGTTGAATGTTGAAGCTCGCGTCCTGGTAAGAGGGCGGAATGCCATCCTGCAATGGGTTGGCGTAAGCCATAGCCACTGAAGTATTGGATTGCGATCCTATTGCCGCCGTTCCAGGCGCAGCAGCAGTGCAGCCCGCGTTTACAGAGCCTGACGCTGCCCCGCCGCAGATCGCGCCGGTGCCGTAACCAGGGGTGATGAATGGCGGGGTGAGCGCGCCGCCGGGAATTATGCCGCCGGTGCCCCCGGAAGCAACGGGACCAAAGTCATACGCTGGCGCCCCAGCTGCTCCGCTTGAGGAATTGCTATATGTATAGCCAAGGAACCCTAGCCCCTGGCGGCCATCCGTGCGCCCGCCAATGCCTCCGGCATGCGCGTAGAAGATGCCATAGAAGGCTCGTACGACGGTTTTGTCACCGATACGGTAGGCAAGTCCCACACGGGGTCCGAGGTTTTTCAGGTCTGTGTGGACCACTGTGGAGCAATCGCAACTGAAGTTGCCGTAGCCGGCGAACTCCAATGCTCCCGGTAGACCTACCAGTGGGTTGGTGATATTCGGATTGAAGAATGACTCGCGATTGTACTGTTCCTTGTAGGGGCTCCAGATATCCCAGCGGAGACCCAAGTTAAACGTAAGACGTGAACTGACCTTTATGTCGTCCTCGACATATGGCGCATAATCCTTGTAGCGTCCACCGGATTCAGCGAATGAATCCTCGGTTATGGTGCTGCCATCCACAAGTCCCAACAGGTAACTTGCGTACGCGCTGCCGGTGTTTGTCTCTGCCGTTCCCTGACCGGTCGAGCCGCACGAAATTTGGACGCAGGAGGTTTCTGTGTTACTAAAAGTGAA
Source organism: Candidatus Acidiferrales bacterium (assembly GCA_049790315.1). Taxonomy (GTDB): domain Bacteria; phylum Acidobacteriota; class Terriglobia; order Acidiferrales; family UBA7541; genus DASPOJ01. The sequence continues at coordinate 7,472 of JBAQYV010000019.1, forward strand.
TGCCGCCAGCGAGCCCGTCAGCGGGTTGTTGTCATTGTCTTCGAGCGCCTGCCACTGAAAACCAAACGTGAAATGGTGCCTGTTTTTGAGCCAGGAGAGATTGTCCTGCGCGGTGTAGGTGTTCTGCGCTTCGGTGGACACATTCGCATTCGTCCCGTCCCAACTGGTGGGGAGCTCACTTCCGCCGGAGAACGTGATGCCCGGGAACGCTTCACTGGCGATTCCGGGAGGCAACCCGGTGAGGCCCGCCTTCGTCGGATAGTCTCCAGCCTGCGTGTCGCTCAGTTCGGGAACCAAGAGACGGCTATATTCGAAGCCGAGGTCATTCACCACGTTCGGGCTGAGAGTGAATGTTTCGTGAGCGTTCCACGTTGACACATGTTCGAGAACCGTTCTCGCTTGAAGATAAGGAACGGGCAACTCGGAGGTACCGGCGGTAAAACTGCCGGTGGTCGGCTGGATGTATCGTCCGAAACTGTACACAACAAACAGGCGATTCCTATCGTTGAGGTTGTAGTCCACCTTTTCCGTGGTGGTGTCCTGATTGACCACAGTCAGCAAACCTTGCGCCAAGTAATTGTTGGAAAGGTTGCCATTTTGCGGCGCGGGAAGAAACGACTGCAGAAACTGGGAAGCCGGAGCCAGCGGGTCTGCGACTCCAGAGACCGGACACGCCGGTGAACCTGGAATGATATTGAACTTGCCTGCGTTCGTCGCGTTCGTGCTGGTAGTCGGGCACTGGTATTCAGTGCTGGTGCAGGTGCCCCCCGTGCAGACGTTTTTGTAAATCGGAATCTCCGGAGTCAACGTTAAGAGTTGACTGAAATCGCCCATCTGCATTTGGGTCGTGGGTAAATTTTGTTGTGCGTCGGGGATGTCCGTTTGAAAGCGGTAGCCGTCATAGCTGCCAAAGAAAAACGCCTTGTTCCTCTTGATCGGTCCGCCGAACGTGCCGCCAAATTCGTTCTGGTGCTCCACGGGAGTCGTCGTCCCGAAAAAACCCTTGGCGTCGAAATCGGTGTTCCGGGCGTATTCAAAAACGCCTCCGTGAAAATCATTTCCACCGGATTTTATGACGTAATTTTCTACGCCCTGTCCTTCGTACATAGCTGCGGAGCCGGTGGTCTCCACCTGAAACTGTTCGATGGCTTCCACCGAAATTCCGAAGGAGACGTTGCGGGTGTCGCCGCCGGTTCCGGCGCTGGTGATCGGAAGCCCCTCGATGTAAATCTCATTCTGAAATTGCTGGCCGCCGTTGAAGGAGTTGAGATCCGTTCCTGTCGGTTGAAAGCTGGTATCCGTCACGCCGACCACGAGGCTGGCGAAGAACGCGGGGTCGCGGGCTTGATTGTTGACCATCGCGAGCGGAAGAGAATCGTAGACGTTGTTGTCCATCGACTCGCCAAGATGACTATCCTCCGACTGCAGCATCGTTGGCTGGCTCGACACGGTAACGTATTGTGTCGCCGCTCCCACTTGTAGCTTGGGATTCAGTGACACTGTTTGTAGCGCGTCGACAATTACGTGTTCTTGCTTAAGAGTCTGGAAGCCGGACGCGGTCACCGTAACTGTGTAGGTGCCGGGCAGTACTTGCGGAATCACGAAAACGCCGGCATCAGTCGTAACCGTGTCGGTCTTGGTCCCCGTAGCATTGTTGACGGCTTCGACCGCGGCGCCGGACACAACCGCACCCGACGGATCCGAGACTGTACCCTGAATGGAACCCGTGCCGCCCGTTTGGGCGAATACCGTGCACGCTGAGACGAGCAGCGCAAAGCAGATGGCAACGTAGCGCATCAAACTCCTCCTAAGAGTTTCCCCGTTACTTCTCAAGACGTACGTGTAGCGTGGAACAACCACCCCGATAGCGGCGCACTTTCCTACAAATCGATGCCCAAACGCAATACATATCTGAAATTTGTTCTCCGTTTTGCTATACAAAACGACATAACGCGGTTAATCGCTGATTTCACGTCACCTCCGTTCGTTCATACCTTCTGATGCCGGAACATCCTGTTTTGCAATGCGAAATATTTTCTTCTCTAATCTCGTTGATGGGGCGCGCCGACGCCGCGCCATGCTTGACCAATTAAACCGTCCGGCTTCCCACTTTGATCTCGTTCACAACAATCTCCACCGCGCCGGCCGAACATTTTCAGCGTCCCGGCCTGTGTCGGCGTCGCTCCGGTGCCGTTTGAATCTCATCTCTTTCGCCGATGTTTTCATCTGTTCTAGATCACCGTTCATGAGCCTAATTTTATGGCGTCGCGGAATTTTACCCGACGACTCGAATTCACTTGAGAAAACGGCGATCAATCTTTCCTATCATCAACGGCAATTGCGCGCACACACCCGCGAAACCGGACCAAATAATAAACTAAGTTGGTCGGGGTTGCACTCGGCGACGATGTTGTCGACAGCGAGGCGCGCGGCGGCGAGACGTTTCGTGGCACTCCTCACTCTGGTTACTTCGCGGTTTCGCACATCTAGGAATCTCTCGTCTGGAGTTCCACCGAGCCTCACGAGAAACAATTCTCGAGCGGAATCGAATCCAAGCCGAATCGAATCCAACCTTTACGGCGGCGCGCCCATCTCAATGTCAGCGCGTGAAACGTGGGGCGCTCAAGAGGCCGCCGCAAACTTGACGCAAGTTATATTTCGCGGCTCCGGTGTAGCACGGAAAGCTCTAGAAGGAAAATTGCTGGTAGTATTGGATGACTGATCCATGACCATCCGCCCACGAATTTTTTTGCAAAACTGAGCTAAAGGAGATTTCTGACGTGATACGAATCAGCCGCTATCTTCCGGTATTTCTGGTGCTCTTCTTAGTTCCGCTGGTTGCCCGCGCCCAGAGCTTTGATGTTGCCGTGGGTTTCGGAACCAACCACGACAGTTCAAACAATCAGGGAATTGACAATCTTTCATCTCCGAACGCCCTCGGAACGTGCACCCCGGGCGCCACGCCGACTGACCCGGATTGCCAAACCACCCCCAGCCTCAGCGGCTTTGCTATGGGCGGCTCGGGAGATTTCATGTTTCGTAAGCACTTCGGCGTGGGATTTGAAGGCGTTTTCACTCCCGAAGCGCAGAACTACGGTCCGTTGACGTACCGGCAAACCTTCTACGACTTCAACGCCATCGTCGCTCCCATCAACGAGAAGCGTTTTTCGCTAAAGATCCAGGGCGGAGCCGGCGGCGCCAAAACAAGTTTCTATCTGCCCCAGACTTCCTGCGTGGGGTCCGCGGTTTGCGTGAACGAAACCGAAATCATCGGGGACTCCAACCATTTCCAGGTGCACGCGGGTGTGGGAGCCCAGATCTACGTCACCGAACACGTTTTCATTCGCCCACAATTTGACTTCCGCTACGTTCCCGGATTCACCGATCAGTTTGGAAGCAACAATGTTCTCGGCGGATCGGTTTGGCTCGGCTACAGCTTCGGTGAACGCTAGAGAAGGCCTCGATTCCATTGAGATAAAAAAGCCCCGCGCGCCGCTTTGCTGCAAGGAAATTCTGAGCGGCGCCCGGGGCTTTTTCTTACTGGCGCGGCACCTATAGTTCGGCAAAAGCTTTCGTGGTAGGCTTCGGAAAGAGAGGCATGCTTGCCGCAAGACGCAGGCACCAAGGTCTGCTTGTCATGCCATGCCACGCTCCAGATCGCTTCCTCAGCCGTTTTGGCTCTGGGTTCCCAGCCCATGTGCAATTCAGGTGGCGTTTAAGCGACAGTAGTACAAAAGTCCTATTCGGCACATCTGAGCGTCCCAGTACGCTGGTACCGCACACAGCAGAGCCCACTCAGCCTGGCGTGTCGTAGAAGAATTTAGCCGGCCGGGAAACGCCGCAACTTTCTAGGCGAATCGCGGCAGGCGAGAAGACAATGAAGATACACAAGAAGAGAGGAACACGACAGTGCTTGGGCAAATAGATTCAACTCTCAACGTTAGGTTCGCCACCCCGCCTCCTTCGCCTAGGAAGGACGCCTGGAAAGAACAAGTTGGTCAGCAACCGATACCCGCCCGATTCTCCCTGCTCCCGCAAGGTCATGCGCGATGGGGCGCTATGAGCTTGGGACTCGTTTGCCAAATTCTGGCCGCCGCGACGGTAGTGGCCATGCCCCTGCTGTTTCCGCAGCAGATGGTTCCTAAGATGGTCTACCAAGTAATGTCGGTAGAGACGCCGCCCACGGAAGTTCCGATGCCGCCGAAGGCGCCAGCCATCAAGCCCCGGATGCAACCTCCTCCTGTGGAACAAACGCCGCCGCCCGCACCAGTACCCAACAGATTGATGGCGCCGCGCATGGTTGCGCCACAGCCAAAGCCCAAACCCGTACCCGCTACGGTTGCGCCTAACATGAACGCCAGTTTTACGCCCGTCAAGATCGATGAGCCCAGCGATCAACCGGCTCGCCCGCGCGAGCCAGTGAAGACCGGCATGCTCTCGCCCGGAAGTTCTGCGGCGCCCACGATCAACAAACCTGTGGACAAGGTTCAGACGGGCGGATTCGGAGACCCGAACGGCATCTCGGGCCCTTCGAACCCTAATAAAGGACAGAATATCAACCGCTTCGGCTCGCCAGCCCTGCCTCCCGGTCCCGGTTATGGAAACGGCACGGGCGGAGCCAATGGCGCCCGCGGTGTGGTCGCAAGCACCGGTTTCGGCAACGGAACCGCCAATCCACCCGTCGGCTCAAACCATCCGGCCGGCAAGGTTCAGTCTGGCGGCTTCGCTGATGGCAACGCTGCGGCTTCCAGTGCCCCCGTAGCCAAGGCATCGGAAACAACTCCGGCGGTCACGCCGGTCGTAATCCTGGCCAAGCCCAAGCCGGTTTATTCCGACGAGGCGCGGAAGCTTGGCATTGAGGGAGAAGTATTGCTCGACGTGGTCTTCCCGTCTTCCGGGCCAGTAAGAGTGAATCGCGTCATCCGGGGATTGGGACACGGCTTGGATGAGCAAGCGATTCACGCGGCCCAGCAGATCCAGTTCAAGCCCGCGATGAGCAATGGTCATGCTGTGGACTTTCCCGCCACCGTCCATATTGAATTCGAGATTGCGAACTAGCCTTTCGGAGGATTTATGCGCACCCTGCGAGTGATTTTTGTCGTCTTGGCATTAAGCGTCATCCCGCTGCGAGCAGCCGACCAGCCGGACACGTTGAATCAAGTGGAGGACCGCATCATCTCGCAAGAACACCAGGAGGTCACCACCCTCAAGCAATATTCGCCGCTGGTGGAAACCTACATCCAGGAGATGCGGGCGGATAAGGATCTGGGCTCCGTGCCGGCCGGCGATAAGTATTTCCTGGGACGCGCCGAGCTCGCGAAGGGCGTGGAACTGGAGCCGCTGACTTCAGGAGGAAACAAGGGCCATCGCATAATGGCGGGCTTGGGCTCCGTCTTCAGCCTCCAGATGGATTTCCTGCCGCGCGGCTTCCTGCAGATGATTTATCTGGACGACACCGATTTCGACCGCGGGCACTATAAATTCGACTATGTGCGCCGCGAATTCCTGGGCGAAGTTCGCTGCTTGGTATTTGACGTCACGCCGCTGCCGCATTCCGGCAAGGGCCGCTTCACCGGCCGCATCTGGGTTGAGGATCAGGACTACCATGTGGTTCGCTTCAACGGCGGGTACACCGGCAGCACGTCGAGCAGCTTCTATTTCCATTTCGATAGCTGGCGCGTAAACGCTGGTCCGAATCTGTGGCTGCCCGCATTCATCTACAGCGAGGAATCGGATCTGCATTACGCCGTTGGCAAGACGCTTCAATTTAAGGGACAGACCCGTCTGTGGGGTTACAACCTCGGTCAGGCCAAGGAAGAAGAGGAGTTGAGCAAAGTCCTGGTCGAAGCGCCCACGGCGATTGAAGACCAGACGAAAACCGCGAACGATCTCTCGCCAGTGCAGGCCCAGCGCTCGTGGGACCGCCAGGCGGAAGACAATGTCACGGACCGTCTCGAACGTATGGGCCTGCTCGCGCCCAAAGGCGACGTCGATGCCGTCCTCGACACCGTAATCAATAATCTCGAAGTCACCAACAACCTGGATATTCAGCCCGACATACGCTGCCGCGTCCTGCTCACTTCGACGCTCGAATCGTTCACTGTCGGCCACACAATCGTGCTCAGCCGCGGCCTGATCGACGTTTTGCCCGATGAAGCGAGCCTCGCAGCCATGCTCGCGCACGAGCTGGCTCACGTCGTGCTCGGCCACCGCATCGATTCGCAGTACGCTTTCTTTGACAACATCCTGTTTGACGACAAGGATGTTTTCCGCCACTTCGGTTTCGCGCGCACGCCTGAAGAAGAACAAGCCGCGGATGTGAAAGCAGCCGAACTGCTTCGCAACTCTCCCTACAAAGATCAGTTGGCCACGGCCGAATTGTTCATCCAGGCCCTGAACCAACGCTCCAAGGAAATCCCCAATCTGATCAGCCCGAGCTTGGGTGATCACGTCCCGGTCAACATGACGGTCCAAGCCACTTCGTCCCCCACAACTCCTTCATCGACCGCTCCGAACGCGGCCGCCGCCGCGACGCAAGTCGTCGCACTGCCGCTCGGTGGCCGCGTGAAAATGGATCCGTGGAATGACGAACTCGAAATGCTGAAGAGCAAACCGGTTGGCACTGTCGCCGAGCGCGAAAAGATGCCCTTCGAGGTGACACCGTTTATGCTCTATCTGACCCGCGAAACGTCTGGCTCATCGGCGCAAAGCTCCACTGGCGCTGTCTCCGCGTCTTCACAGGTCGATTCGGTCGCGCCGGCCCCGGCCGACCAAGGCAAACAGCAATAAACTCGCCGTCAGTTCGGCTAATCACTTCGGCCGGCCCCTTCGCGGGGCCGGCCGTTTTGTTTTGACATCGAGTACCTAACTCCGCCGGTTCGCAGAGAGAAGAAACGAGTGGCGACCAAAAAATTGCGCGCATGAATGCGTCTCGAATCGCGCGCGCTCGCAGATCGCGCCGTCGAAATCCACCAGCACAAAAAGCAACAAGGGCGTCCCGATCGTTCGGGACGCCCTTGTCTCGTCGGGTTGTTTGCGAACAGCGCTAGTTAGAATACAAACTGTGCGCCAATCTGAAGTTGGCGTGCACCATACAGCGCGCCGCTGGTCGTCGTCGGCGTACCAAATGGTGTCGAGGTAAATGGGACGAAGCAACCGACCACTCCCGGGTGGGTCGCTGTCCCGCAAACGGTTGAGGTCGTAGTGGCCTGGGTATAAGTAAATGCCTCGGTGCTCGCGGCTTGAACTATCTGGCTGTTGAACAGGTTGAAAGCGTCGGCATGGACTTGAAGCTTGAAGCGTTCGTGGATCGAGAAATCCCGCTCCACGCGCAAGTCGATGTTGGCGAACGTCGGCAAGTTGAATGAGTTGCGCGGCAGCCAAGTCGCCCGCCCTGCGGCAGCACTCGCAAACGTGCTCACGACCGCACCGGTCATTCCGCCGTCGGGTCCGTTGACACCCGCAAACGTCGAGCCACCAAGTTCGGCCGTGTAGGGCTCGCCCGTGGCGGCCGTGAAGATCGTCGACAGTCCCCATCCGTTCAGAACCCCGCGCCCAACCATGCTGCTACCGCGGAAGTAGTTCGGTGTCCATGTGATGCTTCCCACGAAGCGGTGCCGCTGATCGAGATCGGAGTAGGAGTAGTCTGTGTTGAGATTATAGGGATCTGTTACGTCATCGGTTCCGTAAAAAGTGCCGTTCGTGCCGGTCGTTTCTCCATCGTCCAACGCTTTGCTGTAGGTGTAATTGGCCAGCAATTCAAAGCTGTGGCCCAGCGGTTTGCGGATCGTTAAAACCAGTCCGTTGTACCAGGAGGCCACCGAACTGTATTGGTTCAGGATGAGGCCGGCCGCGGTGTTGCCGGCTGCCCGCGAAGTGTAGTGCGGCACGGTGGTCGTCAACACAGTCGCGCTTCCAGCAGTCGATCCATTCAGGACGTCGTAGCTGATGGTACTTGTGCTCGGCGCGATGTTGGCGTCGTAACTGGCGGGAAGGTGGAGTCCGCGAGTCACCAGATATGTGACGGACACCGCAATGTTTCCCGGCAATTGATGCTCTAAAGTTATCTCCCCCTCGTCTGCCCGCGGATTCACGAAATTCGGGTCCATCCCATGGATCGCTTGCGTTTGAGCACCCAGGGTTGGACTTCCGAGTGTGCTGCAGCTGGGGGATACGCCAGGCGCAGCTGTTGTCGCGCAAACTGCGACGGGTGTGAGCGCGCCGCTAAACGCGGGCGCGAGCGCGGGTCCTGGCGGAGTAAAAAACACGTCCGGGAAGATCGGCGCGCAGCTCGCTGTTTGGACCTCCGAACAATTCTGGAAGGTTTGTTGGTAAATCCCGTTCTCCACGCGCAACGCGTAATACGTGCTGTTCGAAGTCTTCGCGAAAAAGATTCCGTAGCCCACCCGCAACACAGTGTTCTTCGCAAATTGCCACGCAATGCCGATGCGTGGCGCAATGTCTCCCTTGTCGATATTCAGTGTCGAAGTGTCCAGAATCTCCAGCGGCGTCGCGCCGGGGTTGTTGACGATGTTGTTCGGGCGCAAAGGTTCGGGAACATGCTGAATGTCGTACCGCAAGCCCAAATTGAAGGTCAGATTCGGGCGCACCTTCCAAGTGTCTTCCACATAGGCGCCGAGGTCGTTGTCATAGAAGTCGTCCTCTCCGGTGTGTGTGATCGGGTCCTCCACCTGCGTGAAGCTCGCGTAATGCCGCCCCGTGATGGTATCTCCAAGGTTGACGCCAAACGTATCTGCCGTCCAACCGCAGAATTCCTGCTCGACCGTCAGCGCACTACTCGGCAGCGAACCATTGCAATCCGCAACCACGTTGTTCGCACTCGTACTCGGCAAGGCCGGGTCGCTGCTGCTGTAGCTGTAGCTGCCATCGCCCTGGAAAAGGTTGATCAGCAGTTCATGAATTAGGTTCACATCCACGCCGAGTTTTATGCTGTGATTGCCCTTCTGGATCGTGAAGTCGTCGGACATTTGATAGCGATGTTCGTCGGGAAAAGCCGGGCGGGGCAACGCGCTCGTTTCGCCGTACGTCGTGAGGCCAGATATGCTCACGAACGGGCCCGGGCCGTTCGCAGTGTCATATTCATAGTCCTGGCCCCACTGGAAGCGGACGTCGTTGACCTTGTTGCCGCCAAACGTGGAAGTCCAATTGGCGATTAGGAATCGTTCGTGCGTCGCGCCGAATCCGTTCACGGTCACGCCCGCATTCGATACTGTGGCGGCTGTGTTGTATCCATCGGGTTCATCCCAGTCCTGAATGTTCAGAACGGCGCTCAAATGATTGGCCGGGGAAAGCTGGTAATCGAGCTTGCCAAACGCGATGTTTTGTTTCAGGTCCCTGGGGAATGCTCCTTGCAGATCGGTCGTGATGAAGCTCTTGGCCGCATTACACTGCGTCGTCGTGACCCCCGGGGCGCAATTCAAGCTGCTGATCGGCGTTCCAAAGGTAGTGAAGTAAAGAACCGGATTGACTTTACGGAAGCCGTCGTAGGTGCCGAAGAAGAATAGCTTGTCCCTCTTGATCGGAGCGCCCACGCTCCCGCCGAACTGCTGCTGCTGGTGAACTGTTTGTGTAGGCGTCAAGTGATTGGTGTCAAAGCCGGCCACTGCGGCGGGATCCAGCGCATTCAGGCTGGGGTAACGCAAATTGTAGAAAACATCGCCATGGACGTCGTTTGTGCCGGATTTCGTCACGGCGTTCACCACGCCGCCGGCGGCTTGTCCATATTCCGCGCTGTAATTACTATTGTTGACCTGAAATTCCTGAATCGAATCGGCGCTATAGACATATGAAACAATGATTGCGCGGCCTCGCGCCTCGGAAAAGAACGCCTGCGTGTTGTTTGCGCCGTCCACCGTATTTCCGTTGTAGAGACCGGAGATGCCGCGGAAACTCGATAGGCCGCTCGTCCCGTCGGTCGTGACCGCCGGTGTGAGCAGCACGAAATCTTCCCAGCGCCGCCCGTTGGTAGGCAGGCCTTGTACCAGGTTTTCGCTAACGTTCTGCGCCGACGCCGTCTTCTGCGTTTCGATCAGCGGCGTCTCGCCCGTCACTGTAACGGTTGCCTGCGTTGAAACGAGTGGCAGCGGCGCATCCACCGTCAGCCGGCTGCCCACGTGAACCACGATTCCACTGTGCGTGAAGATTGCGAATCCGGCCTTGTTGACTGTGACCGTGTAATTGCCCGGCTGCAATTCTGTCGCCGAGTAAAAACCGTCGTCATTGGTGGTCACGTTGTGCGGAATTCCCGTGTCTGTATCCACCACGGATACAGCGGCGCCCGGAATCGAAGCGCCCGACGGATCGGTCACCGTTCCGATGATGGCGCCTGTAGTTGATGATTGGGCTCCCGCTCGTATGGCCAAACCGCACGCCACGATAATCGCGGCGCTGACGATGAAAACACCCCTGAGCACAGTGTTGATTTTCTCTAGGTTCACATTTTCCCCCTGAACCGCAATCTCTCTCCAAAAACACTAACCCGCGCTCCCTAAATTCGGGAAACGCAAAATCACAATGCGAGTTTTCGGAATATTAAATCCTACCGAGCAGTGGCCCCACCCCTGGGACAACTACCGCTTCCGGGATGTTCGCCGCAAATGGCGGGCGTTGTCAAGCTCTGGGGCTTTTACTTCGCAGCCAGGCTGAGGAAAACGTGAGGATTCTTCAACGCGCAAAAAAACTTTGCGATTCCACCCTTGACGCTAACAAAAATACTGCTATACTTCTTAGTCGGTCGGGGAAACTTGGCCGTAAGTCTCGATCAGGGTCATAACCTTCAGGCTTTCGGGTGCTGCGGTAACTCGGAGTGAGGTCGGTTACGAATACCGGATAGACAATTTGTCGAGCATCGCGCGAATCCGTCCCCACGGAGAATAGGGACGGCTTGGCCCGGCGCTCGACGCCGGGTTTTTTGTTGTCTGGAGCCTGCCGCGAGGCACCGCTCGTAACAAGAAATTAAAGCTCTACCAGGCGTAGAGCATACGTTCTTTGACAACTGAATAGCTGGCTTGGCATGCACAAGCGCGCCTTCGCACGAAGGTGTGCTCGTCGCGTGTCAGCCGCAAATTTGTTCGAGTAGAGCGAATTGTGGAAAGGCGAGCTTGCTCGACGCGACAGCGTGTGACCTCAGTTGAGTTTTAGTATTGAAATCAAGTATTGAAATTCAGCCAGGGCCGCAAACATGGCACCCTGAAGAACGTTTTGGGAGGGCTGCAAGACCCTTCCGGACCACGTTTTCCGGGGTTCCGGTTCTCACTGAGTGATCAGCCATGAATCGGGACGTGTGGGGTAAGTTTTATGGTCAAGCTACTAAGGGCGTACGGTGGATGCCTAGGCGCCAGAAGGCGAAGAAGGACGCGGCTAGCTGCGAAAAGCCTCGGGGAGTCGCAAGCAGGCTTTGATCCGGGGATATCCGAATGGGGAAACCCCTCCTGATGAACTCAGGAGACGGCCCGCTGAATACATAGGCGGGTACGAGCCAACCCAGGGAAGTGAACCATCTCAGTACCTGGAGGAAAATAAATCACAGAGATTCCGATAGTAGCGGCGAGCGAAATCGGAACAGCCCAAACCGTCGTGCATGCACGGCGGGGTTGTAGGACCGCATAAGTAGAGTTACCAATCCGGACGCTAGGTGAACCTGCTGGAAAGCGGGGCCACAGAGTGTGAAAGCCACGTAACCGAAAGCGGACCGGACTCGAAGCGGTATCCTGAGTACCACGGGACACGTGTAATCCTGTGGGAATCTGGGGAGACCACTCTCCAAGGCTAAATACTCTCTGGCGACCGATAGTGAACTAGTACCGTGAGGGAAAGGTGAAAAGCACCCCTGCGAGGGGAGTGAAATAGAACCTGAAACCGTATGCCTACAAGCAGTCGAAGGGCCACGTTTCCCGCTTCGGCGGGATTCAAGCCTAACGGCGTGCCTCTTGCTTAATGAGCCGGCTAGTTATTCTCACAGGCGAGGTTAAGCGTAAGCGAGCCGTAGCGAAAGCGAGTCCGAATAGGGCGAATAGTCTGTGGGAATAGACGCGAAGCGGGATGATCTACCCTTGGTCAGGCTGAAGGCAGCTTAAACGCTGCTGGAGGGCCGAACGGGTGTGAGTTGAAAATCGCTCCGATGAACTGAGGGTAGGGGTGAAAGGCTAATCAAATTCCGTGATAGCTCGTTCTCCCCGAAATGCCTTTAGGGGCAGCCTTGTGTATTTGCCGCGGTGGTAGAGCTCTGAATGGACTAGGGACCAACCAAGGTTACCGAATCCAATCAAACTACGAATGCCGCGGACAACAGCACGGGAGTGAGACTACGAGGGATAAGCTTCGTGGTCGAGAGGGAAAGAACCCAGACCGCCAGCTAAGGTCCCTAACTGTATGCTAAGTGGGAAAGGAAGTGTGATCGCTCGGACAGCCAGGAGGTTGGCTTAGAAGCAGCCATCCTTTAAAGAAAGCGTAACAGCTCACTGGTCAAGCGATCATGCACCGACAATCCAACGGGGCTAAAGCATACGACCGAAGCTGCGGAATGTGCGGGGGCGCAAGCCGCCGCACTTTGGTAGGGGAGCATTGTGTGGGGTCCGACGGTAGACCGAGAGGGCTACTCAACACCACGCAAGAGACCCTGCCGGCATAAGTAGCGATAAACACGATGAGAACTCGTGTCGCCGAAAGTCTACGGTTTCCTGAGGAAGGTTAATCCGCTCAGGGTTAGGCGGGTCCTAAGGCGAGGCCGAAAGGCGTACCCGATGGACAGCAGGTTAATATTCCTGCCCCGCCTGGTGAACGTTTGACGATGGGGTGACGCAGTAGGATACAGGAGTCGGGTGATGGATGTCCCGATGGGCTTGTGTAAGCCGGATCCCGCAGGAAAATCCACGGGGTCATTCAACGGTGAGACAAGTTCCGAGGCCACACGGCCGCAAAGTCCTCGATTTCACGCTGCCTGGAAAAACCTCTAAGGAGTTCAACAGGCGCCCGTACCACAAACCGACACAGGTAGACAAGGACAATATCCACAGGCGCTCGAGAGAACACTCGCTCAGGAACTAGGCACATTAACCCCGTAACTTCGGGAGAAGGGGTGCCGCGTTAGGGTTTATAGCCCGAGGCGGCCGCAGCGAAACGCGCTCTGCGACTGTTTAACAAAAACACAGCTCTCTGCTAAGTCGAATACGACGTATAGGGGGTGACACCTGCCCGGTGCCGGAAGGTTAAAGCAAGGGCTCAGCTCCCGCAAGGGAACGAAGGCTCGAACTGAAGCCCCGGTGAACGGCGGCCGTAACTATAACGGTCCTAAGGTTAACAATCGCGCAGCCTTAGTAAAACTGAACCATATGCGGGAAACTCCTCACACAGCTGTCCGGTACTCGTCGCGCTCAACACGCGGCAGTCAAAATCCGGCGGACAAGGGGACAATCCGCAGGGAAGGCTCCAGACATGGAGAACCCTCAGAGACTTAACGTTCAGTCACATCCTGAGAAGCTACAAGCCCAATGGGTGGTGGGTTTTGTTGACGGCGAAGGTTGTTTCTACGTCGGCATCAATCCTCATCCAGAAATGTCTTGTCAGTTCCAAGTGCTCCCTGAATTCACAGTTGTGCAGCACCGGCGTGATATCCAACTCCTCCACGCACTGAAGAAGTTCTTCGGTTGCGGGGTGGTCAGAAGCAATCACGGCGACCGCATGGCTTATCGAGTTCGGGCGTTGAATCACCTAAGCGAAAGGATTGTTCCCTTCTTTGAAAAGCATTCATTGCGATCGAAGAAGAGGGTCGACTTCGCGAGGTTCCGAAAGATTCTGTCCCTGATCAATCAGGGAAGGCATTTGACGCCTCAAGGCATTCAAGAAATCCGGGATATAGCTTCCGCAATGAACACAGGACGTGAAAGAGAAAGTCCGGCTTCTCTGGAAACAGAGTAAGAGATACCGAGCGAAATTCCTTGTCGGGTAAGTTCCGACCTGCACGAATGGTGTAACGATAGAGCGACTGTCTTGGCGAGTGACTCGGCGAATTTGTGGTTCCGGTGAAGACGCCGGATGCCCGCACCTAGACGGAAAGACCCCGTGCACCTTTACTGCACTCTGGCCATGAGTAACGGGACGATCTGCGTAGCATAGGTGGGAGCCTGGGAAGTCTCGGTTTCGGCCGGGATGGAGGCATCAGTGAAATACCACCCTGATTGTTCTGTCGCTCTAACCTGCGTCCCTAGACGGGTCGGGGGACATGGCCAGACGGGTAGTTTGACTGGGGCGGTCGCCTCCTAAACTGTAACGGAGGCGCCCAAAGTTCGGCTCAGGCGGATTGGAAACCCGCCGTGGAGTGCAAGAGCATAAGCCGGATTAACTGCGAGACACACACGTCGAGCAGAAGCGAAAGCTGGGTCTAGTGATCCGGTGATCCCGCGTGGAAGGGTCATCGCTCAACGGATAAAAGGTACGCCGGGGATAACAGGCTGATCTAAGCCAAGAGTTCACATCGACGCTTAGGTTTGGCACCTCGATGTCGGCTCATCGCATCCTGGGGCTGTAGAAGGTCCCAAGGGTTAGGCTGTTCGCCTATTAAAGCGGTACGTGAGCTGGGTTCAGAACGTCGCGAGACAGTTCGGTCCCTATCTGGTGTGGGCGCAGGAGACTTGAGAGGAGCTGTCCCTAGTACGAGAGGACCGGGATGGACGGACCTCTTGTGTACGAGCTGTCCCGCCAGGGGCATCGCTCGGTAGCGAAGTCCGGAAGAGATAATTGCTGAATGCATCTAAGCAAGAAGCTCGCCTCAAGATAAGGTCTCCCAACCTCCCTACGGGGAGGTAATAAGGCCGGTCGAAGACTACGACCTTGATAGGCCGGGTGTGGAAACGCAGCAATGCGCGAAGCTTACCGGTACTAATCGGCCGTTCGGCTTGACCATAAAACTTTCCCAACTCGTCGCACTTCGACGTTGCTTTCAAACGTCGAAGTCAAAACATGTTGGGCAAGTGGGCAGAAAAGCGTCTTTCTCAAATTGTTCTACTCATTCACAAAAATCATTCTCACGAATGATTTAAAAAAATTGTGCGGATTTGCGGCAATGCCAGCTAATTCAGTTGCGAAGCTCGAAGGCTTCGGATTTCTCCGAAGCAGCTCTATCGGGTTTCGAGCTTGCTTGCATTTTTATCGCGATGCTCCCCTACGGGGCGCGCGATAAAAATGCAGGCCGGCTTTAAATTTCCTGGTGGCCATACCGCGGGGGTCACACCCGTTCCCATCCCGAACACGGAAGTTAAGCCCCGCAGGGCCGATGATACTGCACGGGTAACTGTGTGGGAACGTAGGTCGCCGCCAGGATTAATTCCAAGGGCTCCGATTCGCAATCCGAATCGGAGCCCTTTCTATTTCCCGACAAGTTTATGGGGTTGTGGATCGTTCACGAATATTGCGAACCGTCCGTATGTCTCGTGCCCCGCGGCTCCGGCTGCGCGTGCGCGCCGCGTCCCGAGGAACAAAGCGATTTATAGCTGGTTTTCTCTGCTCTTAGTTTTTCCTCTCTAGATAAACCAACAGACCGTCAGGAGGATTTCCTGTGGTGGCTTGCAGTAGAGATCCATTCGTACCTGTCTCACTCTGCGTGCCGTCTTTCAGGTGAAAGCGATAATGAACGTCATAGAGGTGAGCGTCATTTCCACCGATGGAGACGGATATGCCTAACAGCCAAGCCCGCGTTACCAATTTCGCCATGCTGCCGTCCCCTCCGCTTGCGTCTTGTGTTGCTGTACTCGCCGGCTGAGCAAAAAAAGCAGGGACGGGAGCGAACTTTCCGGTGTAGCTAAAATGAATATCCAACGCATCCCCGGGTGCCTTTTGGACAGAGAACGAATCCAGTGGTGTACCCTTGAGAAACCCGGCGAAGTGACTCGAGTCCCCGGGCGCGACCGCAATTCCGAAAACTCCGACTACGATCGACACATTCGAGGGCGGTCCACCGACATATTCCGGAAACTTAATGCCAGAAAGGTCGACTGGGCTGACCTCGTAATGCGAGAACGGCGCATCGGCGATATGTTCCGCCGTGTCGATCTCTTGCTTCGACATTCGGCCAAGTTGCTGTTGCTCTGCGTCTACCGTGTCTTCTTTGACGGTCGCGAAGCTGAACTCGTCCTTATGCTTCAAAATATAGTCCGCGTCGCCCAGCAGCTGCTGGGCCTGCTCGGCTGTGTCCGTCGCCGCCTTTACAGAATTACTTACTGCGCGAATTTCCTCCGGCGTAAACGGGACCTGGGTTCCGGTTGGCCAATCTGCAACGTCGTAGCTTGAGAGCCCAAAGCCTACCGGTAGGCCCCCCGACGCCGTCACCTCGCCCGGATAGGCGGTCAAAGCAGTGACCAGCGTGTCCCTATCGACGAACTTTGCGGCTCCTCCTGTCTCCTTGAATAATGTTCTCACTTGACCGACGCTCGACATCGCCTCGTAAACGTGTGACATCGTCGCAGATATGTTCCCCGCGCTGGCGCTGGCTGAAATCGACGCATCGAGTTGCTGCCGCTGGCTCTGTGACTGTAAATGCACCTGCAAGAGCGCAACTAGGTTGCCGCCCATGTCGACCCTGCTTACCCATGCGTCACCGTATTTATTGAAGAACCGTGTTCTTGACATGCGAGCATCGGCCGGGTGCGAGAGCGGACCCCCCGGAAGTATTTTGGACGGTCCACGAACTGCTTCATACGCGAGCGCATAGTAATCATAGGAGTTCATCGAAGACTGTTCAGAATAGTTGACACTGAATTTCGCCGAGTATACGAGTCCTGAGTACCCACCGGACACACCGACGTCCGTGGATTCAAAAGTGCTCAAAACCTGCTCGCTGGTTTCGTAATCGCCATCCGCGGACCATGCCTTCGTATTTGACGTTGCTTTTGACGGGTCTACAGCCTGTGCCTTCAGCTTGCCCGCAAGAGTATCAAAGCCCTGACCGAGAAGGACTCCAGAGAGGAGATCCTCCTGCTCAAAGCTTGCGACCACTTGGCTTGCCTCACCAATAGCGGGGGTGCTTGCGCCGGTATCCCGAAGCGCCGGCCTTGGGGCGGCCGTTTTAGACCCGCCGGACTCAAGCGGAATCCGCCCTACGGCCTCTGTCGAAGCCGTCGGAACGTTTGAGGTCAGGAGTGCGATCGCGAGAATGACAGTCGATGTTCGCATTTGCAAATCTCCTCCATAGATTTGAATGTGGCAACCTGTTGTCGGCTCTCTACCTTAACCGGAATCTACTGTTTGACTTCAAGGTGGCGTCATAATACACAGACGCCCCGTGCTCCGCAACATTGCAGTAACCACAGAAAACCGGGACAGACGGCACGTCTTCGAATAACCAACATATAATCATTGACACGCAGTTAGAGTCATGCTATGCTGTTGAGCGTACCAGAATTGCGCACACCCGCCGCTGCATTTCCCGCGCCCATCTAAGCACGTAAGTTATTCGCATCCGGATGTATTCTCGGGAGGAGCCGTGAGTTTGCCCGCGATGCCAGGCCTGCCCGCCGTCGCGGACGAGTTGCAGTTCGGGTCAGATTCATCTTTCAAATGTTTTTCCGAGGCCCCGGAGGGGCGACACATCGCGCGGGAATACTCGGCAAATGCGTCCGCACAAACCATTTGATTTCTGTCAGTTCCGCACTCTTTTGCACTCTTTTCCTGGAAGCCGCTTATTTTCAATCTGTTCCCCAAAACAACCGGGGGTATAGGGGCGCCACAACGAAATCCAAGCACAAAACCACAAATCATTTAGTTTCAATCAATTATGAATTGCTCGCGCATACATTTCCTGGAAGTCCTTTAATTACTATCTTTTATGAACTGGGTACCGGGGTGTGGGTGCCTGGAATCGGGGAAAGACGGGAAGTCCCCCGCTTTTCCGCGAGCGCGCGCGAAGAATAATCCTTCGATACCAGTTGCCTTGGCATCGCTACTGCTTCTTCAGCGCCGCCTGCCAGTTCAGTAGCACAGTAATCGAGCGCGAGGCCGTCGGGTCCGCAGCGGTAATTACCAGGAACCGGCTTCCATCGGGCGCCACATCGAAGAACGGCGCTGTATATCCCGGTACGTTCACGTCGAAAAGGGGATGGAGCGCCTTTACTTCCAGGGATTTCCCGCTCAGCCCCAGATCCGCTTCTATCAGACGATTGCCCAGTGATAGAAAATAGAGATGATTCTTTTTGTCCCATCGGCACAGCCAGCCGCCAGTGTGGGAGATTTGATATTTGCCTCCGGGACCCGGGAACGGCACAACAAAAACCTCGGGCAAGCCGCCGGATTCGTAGGAGAAATATGAGAACCAGTGGCCGTCGGGGGAAAAGTTTCCGCCGTATTCACTTACTGTTGCAGGAGACGGTTGAAACGGCTTTTCATCGCCTGAGAGGGGCACGACCCATGACTCACGGAGCGAATTCTTTCGGTTGAACCCCTCAATCGCAAGGTAGCGCCCGTCCGGAGACCAATCCGAAACGCTTGGAGCAGCGAGTTCACTGGTGAACGTCGACACGATCTCCTCCGCGCCGGATCCGTCGGCTGGCTTGCGGCAAATCGCCGGTTTCCCGTTTGGACGGCACGAGTAAGCGATGTACTTTCCGTCGGGCGACAGAACAGAGAAGCGTTTGGCGCCTGGGCCGTACGTGAGGCGCGTCCCCACCCCGCCGGCGGCGGGAAACGACCAGAGATCGGTCGCGTCGGATTGCGAGTCTTCGACGTTCGCGAGCACGCGCGTTCCGTCGGGGGAAATCTTTACGCCGTCGTAAAATCCTACGTCGCCAATCGTGCCCAGAGAGTTGCCCATAGGATCGAACCATTCCGGGCGCGACTCGGCCGAGCCTCCTTGGTAAGCCAGAACGCCATTCTCCGAAACCGAGAAACCGTGTGATTCCGCCAGAGGGATAGGCTTGCCCGTCAGCGTGTCGCTCGCAGGATCGAATTGCTGCGCGAACACGTGCTCATCGCCGCGAACGTACAGAAGATATCCCGAGGCGAATTCGGGGGACTCCGCATCATCGAGAACAAGCCTTTTTTCGTTCGAGTCGAGCGAGGCAGCCCAGATCGATTGGGAAAAAGCCATGCCTTGCGATTGATAGAGGAAATTCCTTCCGCCAGGAAGGAACGTTGGATTTATTTGCCGCCGTTCGCCTTCGTCGAGTTTCGCCACGGGTCGCGGACTTCCGCCTGAAGAGGAGATTTCGTTCAGTGGGCCCGAGCAGTCCGGTGTGAACAGGATGATCCCGGCCTTGCTCCACGCTCCGCGGAAATCACAGTGCGCATCGGCCAAGACCTGGATGTTTCCCGTTTCAAGGTCAACCGTTTTCATTTTGTTGCCGGCGAAGAAGCCCACAGATACGCCATCCGGCGACCAAAAAGGTCCAGCGGCTTCTTCCGTGCCTGCCACCGGCGTGGCTTGGCCCGAGCTCAATGGCCGCACCCAAAGTTTAGTGATGCCATTGTCGTCTTCGGCTGAAAAAGCCAATTGCTTGCCGTCCGGCGAGACCACCACGAGCCCCAGGTCGAATCCGACGTCGCGATAACTCGCACCCTCCGGCGGAGGGATGTAAGCCAGCACCTGAGGTTGTTCTTCTGGGAGTGGCCGCGTCGCAATCCACGCTCCAAGTCCCGCGGCGACAAGCGCAAAAAGAATCGCGGCCGACCACGCGATCACATTTCCGCGCTTCGCGTGCTCGACGATCGGCGAACTCGATTCCGCCTGCACCGGCGCGCCGGAGAGAACTTCCTCGATCGCGATGCGCGCGTCTCCGATGGATTGCAACCGCTGCCGCACATCTTTTTTCAAGCATCGCGCAAGAAGATGGCGAATC
>JBAQYV010000020.1:0-59254 GCA_049790315.1 Candidatus Acidiferrales bacterium
ACCGTACCTGGGCCGAGCGCGAGCGGCGTGCCCATCGCCGCAAAACCCGAAGGCGCAGTCGCGCGCATGGTAAGCGTCGGCGGCGGAATCGAAGCTGCGCAAGTAGAAGCCATCAAGGTCGCCGCGCTCGAACAACAAAAATTTTTAGGCGAACTCGTCGAGCAAGCCAGCCGATGGGAACGCGAAGGCGCCGAGGTCCGTTTGTTTTATCCCACCGAGCGCCGTGCTCTCGCCGAGATGCTGCAGTCCCGTGAACAAATGGAAACACTTCGCAACATCGCACAACGCGTTGTCGGTCCGGGCGTGCGCGTCTGTGTTAAACTAGAGGCGTCGCCGGTGGCTGCGCCGGAGTTTCGAGCAGCCGGAGTTTCGCGCGAGTTGCGCGCGCAGTTTGAGCGTGACCCGATCGTTCGCGCGATGCTCGAACGATTCGGCGGTCAGATTTCCGACATCAAGCGCGGTGACGAGGTTTAGGCCATGGAAGTTAAGGCACTACAGCAAATGCTGACGCAGTTCCGGCAAATGCAGGAGAGCCTGCAGAAACAGGTGGAAACCGTGCACGTCGAAGCCTCGGCCGGCGGCGGCATGGTCACTGTGAAAATGAACGGCCAGAAACAGATCACCGAAGTGCGCATCGAACCCGATGTTTTCAAAAGCAAAGATCAGGAAATGCTTCAGGATCTGGTTCGTTCGGCGATCAATGAAGCCGGCCGCCGCGTGGACGAAGAACTCGCCAGCCAGATGAAAAATCTTACCGGAGGAATTCCGGGAATCGCCGGCCTGAAAATTCCGGGACTTTCTTGAAACGCGCGATATTCACAACACACATATTCAGACCGCGAACCGCCCGGCACTCCGCATCTTTAATTGAAATTGAATCTCGAATCGAAACGGCGCTCTTCGCGCGGATCGACCGATAATGCCCGACTTCGCGGAACCCGTCTCGAAACTCGTCGACCAGTTGAAGCGCCTTCCGGGAATCGGCCAGAAGACGGCGCAGCGCCTGGCCTTTCATCTTCTGCGCGTCGCCCCCGAAGAAGCCTTCGCCCTGGCCGATGCCATTCGCAACGCGAAGCAAAATGTTCATCAATGCTCGGTCTGCCACAACATCACTGACGCCGACCCTTGCCTCTATTGCACCAGCGCCACGCGCAATCGCAAAATAATCTGCGTCGTCGAAGAACCGAATAGCATCGCCTCCGTCGAGAAAACGCGCCAGTACAGTGGGCTCTATCACGTTCTCGGCGGCGCGCTTTCACCGTTGCAGGGAATTGGCCCCGAACAACTGCACTTAAAAACTCTCATCGAGCGGCTCAAAGGCGGCACCGTCGAAGAAATCATCATCGCCACGAATCCCACCGCGGAAGGCGAAGCCACCGCCGGGTATCTCTCGAAGTTGATCAAGCCGCTAGGCGTGCGCGTCACGCGAATCGGCGTGGGCATCCCCGTTGGCTCCGATCTCGAATACGCCGATGAAGTCACCATGCTCAAAGCCATGGAAGGGCGCCGCGACATTTAGTTCCGTAATCGCGCGCATCCCGGTTTTTCGCCCCCGCGAATTCTGCCAATCAGGCGTTAGCGATTTGGCAACGGCCTCGGGAAATCCTCGACGCTCGGTTTCCGCGATGTTAGGCTGTGAATCGTCTACTTGGGGGACTGAACGTGGATACCTCTCCGCGGCGTGATATGGACGCCAAGAACAGGCGCAGTACGCGCATCGTGCAGGCCGTGCCGCTCACGGTCACCGGCGTTGACGCGCTCGGCCGGCCGTTTCAAGAGCGCACCTCGACTCTCATCATTAATTGTCAGGGCTGCCGCTACCAATCCAAACACTACGTCCTGAAAAATATGTGGCTCACCTTTGAAGTGCCGCACCCGGAGGCGGGACAGCCGCCGCGCAGCGTTCGCGCGCGCGTCACGTGGGTGCTGCGTCCGCGTACCGTCCGCGAACTATTTCAGATCGGCGCCGAACTCGAAGTCAGCGGCAATATTTGGGGTGTCGCGTTTCCGCCCGCGGATTGGGCAGCGTTTCTAGAAGGAGGCCACGCGGAAGTTCCTCCGCGTTTCGTCGCGCCGATCATCGCGCCGCTCGAAGAATCGGCATCGCAGAACGTTTCTGAATCCGTCGCGCCCGAAGCGCACGCCGCGCAGCGCACATCCGAGCACGAACGCGAGGCCGCAGCTCACGGCGAAGACAATTTGCGCATGATGCCGTCACCAGGCGCCGCAGCCGCCGACGAATCGCTTCTCCTGGCGCGCCAGATGGGCCGCCTGGTGAACGAAGCGCGCCAGCAGTTACAAGAAACCGTGCACACACAAGCCTCGCAAGCCGTCTCCGCCGAAATTGGCTCGGTTCTGCTCTCGGTAGAGCGCCACCTTCGCGAAGCCGCCGAAAAATCCGTGCGCGACGCCGCCGCCACTCACGGCGAGGAAATCCTCCGCGTCGCGCTCGAAAATATATCGCGGGGCGAGATCGAACGATTGAGCTCGCGATGGTCGCAGGAAGCCGACCGCCATCTGCACGCGGGCATCGGACGATTGACCGCCGAGATCGACCAGATCGAAGCGCGCCGCCGCGATGAACTCGCGGCCACCGTGAATTCCCGCTTCGATCAAGCGCAAACCGAAATCGGAAATGCCACGCGCGCGCTCGCTGCCGAATCCGCCGCGGCGCAGGCGCGTCTCGAGCAGTGGCGCGTCGATGCCGAGGAAACTTCCGCCGCAACGCTTCGCCGCTGGACGGAGCTAGCCGAATCCAGCACCGCGCAAGCGCAGGAACGCATGACGGAACTCGAAGCGGCTGCCGCGCGCGTATCCGAACTCATGGCCGCGGCAACCACGGAAGCCGAAGCCGGCTGGCGAGGCCGCATCGAAACCGACGTTGCTTCCGCGAACGCGCGCCTGCACGAGCGCATGGAATCCTCAATTGAGTCCGCGGCTCGCCAGGTCGCCGATCGCCTTGCGCGCAATTCCGAAGCTTCGGCGCACGAACTTGAACGGCACATCGCGCAACGCATCGAAGCGCTGGGCCGTACGTTCACCGAAGCCACCGCTGAAGCCGAAAGCGCGCTGGGCACGCTGCGCACATCGCTCAGCAAAGAGACCGGCCGCGCCCACGCGGCGGTCGCGCAGCTCCACGAAGCGAGCGTGCAGATCGAAAACCACGGGGCCACGCTCGATGTCATGCGCCAGGAAGCCGTCGATCAGCTTCAGCGCAGCGGTGCCGCGCTCGTGGAATCGCACAGCGAAGAACTGAATCGCCGCGCCGAAGCGATCGCGGATTCCGTCGTCCAACGCCTGGAACCTGGTTTGATCGCCGCGGGACGCCAATTGCTTTCCACTCTCGCGCGCGACATCGAACAGCAGCTCGCGCCTCAACTCGATCGCGCGGGCGCCGCGCTGCGCGAACTTGAAGCCGGTTCGGCACGCGCCGAAGAAGCGGCGCGCGCGCACGAAGCACGCCTGCACGAAATCTCCGAACGCTCGCTCGACGACGCCTCAGCCCGCGCGGCCGAAATCCTGAAAGGCTTCGACGCGCGGTTCCAGGAAACCGGCGCGGCAACTCATACGCGATTGCTCGCCGAGCTCGACGCCAAAGCCACGGACACGACGCACACCGCGTTTGAATCCATTTTCAAAACCGCCGAATGGTACGAGAAGAAAGTTCAAACGCAAATGCAGGCCACGCTCGAGAAGGGCTTGGCGCAGGCCGGCGAGGCTTTGCGCGTCAAGGCGGGCGAGTTGTCGGGCCTCTTCGCCACCGAGCTCGATCATTTCACCCGCAGCTATGTCGAGCACGCCAAGGAACAATTGGACGAACAAGCGCGCGCCGCCGCGATGCGCACTCGCGAAGCCGCGCAGGAAGCCAGCGACGCCGTCGCCGCCGGATTCAGCGAGCGCGCCGCGAAAATCGCCGCCGAGCAATACCAACACCTCGCGGCGCAGAGTGTCCACGCGCAAGAACATTTTGCGGAGCGCCTCAATTTGCAACAGGCCGAAGCGCAGTCAAAACTCGATGACGCGGCACGGCAAACCGCCGCGCAATTCCGCGCCGAAATCGAAAATGAATCCGACGAATCGCTCGGCAAGGCCCGGCAGAAGCTCGATTCGCAAGCCGAAACGCTGACAGAGAGCTGGCGCTCCGCACGCGCCAGCGAAGTGCAGCAAGTCGAACTCGACCTCGCCCGCATGGGCAATCGAGCCGTCGAGGACTACAAGCAGCGCCTCGAAAATACATCCGACACCTGGGTGCTCGCCTCGGTCACCAAGCTCAACCAACACTCGCAGAACTTGATCGAACAGTTGGCGTCGGCTTCCGAAGATCGAATTCGCGCTGCCTGTTTCGGCATTTTTGCCGAAATCGGCGAAAGTCTCCGAACGAAAGTTTTGCAAGCGCCCGACCCCGATCCGCAGGCGCACGCCGATGCCGCGCCCAAGCAGGACGCGCCTTCCGTTACCGATTGGCCCCCGGCGCCCGGCCGCACGCAATCAAACGGTTAGCTCACTCGGTCCGGCTCTTCGCGCGGCCGCTCGCACTGGCAGTCCACAATTCCCCAGACCGTCGCTCCCTGTATAATCTCCGCCATGGCCAATCGCGCCTTTGCAAACCTATGGCTTCGCGATTTCGACGAAGCCACGCGCATCGAGCGTCTCGAACGCTTGATCGAGACCGTGCCCGTGTCCAAATCGCGGCCCGGTTTCAGTTCGCTCGTGATTCGCGCTGTCGAACCGGGCCTGCCTCCCATCGCGGAATATGATCTACGCGCCGAGCCAATCGCCTCGCCTGAAATCGTAGCGCTCGCGCGTGAGCACGATCATCCCGATACCGCGTTTGAAGTCGGAGCGCATATTGACCTCTGGGTGCGCGACGCCGAAACCGGCCGCTGGAACGACTCTCCCCAGCCCGTCACCATGGAAAGTTACGGTTCGGATTATGAGGAAGGCGTCGCCGCCGCCGAAGCCGGCCACTTCCAGATCGATGCCGGATTCGAGCACTTTTTCACCGGACACGCCGGCCTGCTCGGAACTTCCGGCGTGCGCGTGGTCGCCGCGGAGCATCCATTCGAGCGCGAATTCCTGGAAGCGATGTCGCGCCCCGAAAATCTGCGCGGTTATCAAGAACGCACGCGCGAAAATATTCAGCGCCTCCTGCGCTGGATACGGGTAATCGAGTCAACGCTCCCCGTCGAGCGCGTGCGCCTGTGGTCTGAAGGAGAAGAAAATTTTGAAGCCCGGCTCGATGAGATCCTGGCGATTCGCTAGCGCGCTCGCGCTGCTGGCGCTAGCCGCCGTCGTCGCCGCGCGTTCGCAAGAAGCGAATCCGGCGCAGTCCACGCGCGCGAATGAACTCACTCTCGCGGGCTTGCGGCCCGGTCACGACACCTTCAGCGAAGCCAGGCGCCATTACGGCCAAAAGTTCATCGCCGATCTAGCGGACGGCACAAAGCAATGGCGCGATCCATGCACCGGCCACGCCATCATGTTGGAACTCGGCGCCAACGAAGTGATCCAAAGCGTCACGATTTCCGCGATTGCCTCCGAGGCCGGCGCCTGCTCCGGTCGCCATGGCGATTTGCTTCACGAAGATCAATGGCAGACCGGCCGCGGCCTGCACTTGGGCGATTCGCAGGACCGCGTCACCCTGCTTTACGGCGACCCCGGTTCGAGCGGCCCTTCCGTCAAAGGTAAGCACGAGCTAGAATTGATGTATTACGCCTTTGATTGGGCCGGTTCGGGTGTGCCTCAAGTGATGGAAGTTTTTTGCGCGCGGGATTCCGGCCGCGTGATGGAAATTACGCTGGCGTATCCCAGTCTGTAGGAGTCCGCGCCTCGTTTAGTACATCTAAGACAAGAAGATAAACAGATCATGAGCGCCGCCGCACAAACCTTGCCCGCTTCCGGCCCCAACCCCACAACGGTTCCCGCCGCTGCGCCAAAGCGTGTGGCCGGCTGGCGCCACACGATGCGTCTGCTGCCCTATGTGCGGCGACATGCGGGCATGGTGTTCGTCGGAATTCTGATGCAGGCCTGCATGGGCGTCGCCGGCACGATCCTGCCGGTGGTGATCGGCGTCGTGATCGATTGCGTGCAAGGCGCCGCGCAGCCGATGGCTCAGCTCGGTCGCATGGGCCGCCTGATGCTGTACGTTCTGCCGGCATATCACCCGCGCACCGCGCGCACGGTCGTGGCGTTTTGCATCGCAATGCTCGCGGTCGTGGCGCTCAAAGGCATCTTCTCTTTCTGGACGCGCTGGATTCTGATCGGCCTATCCCGCGACGTTGAATACGATCTGCGCAACGATCTGCTGTCGCACCTCTTGAAAATGGAGCCCGAGTATTACGTGCGCAATCGCACCGGCGAGCTGATGTCGCGCTGCACGAACGATCTGAACTCTGTGCGCATGGTCCTCGGCCCGGGAATCATGTACAGCGCCAACACGCTCGCTACCATGGTGCTGGCGCTCGTCCTGATGTTCTGGCTATCGCCGACGCTCAGCATTTACGTTTTGCTGCCGGTTCCCGTGGTCGCGCTTGCGGTTTTCTTCTTCGGCCAAAAAATCCACGCGCTCTACGCGCAAATTCAAGCCTCTCTCGCCACGCTTTCCTCGCGCGCCCAGGAAAATCTGGCCGGAGTGCGCGTCGTTCGCGCCTATGCCCAGGAAGAAGTCGAAATGCGCGGCTTCGACGAGCCCAATCGCGAGTACATTGGCAGAAATCTCCGCCTCATCTACTTCTGGAGCCTTTTCCTCCCCATGGTCCAGACGTTGATCGGCTTCACGTTTCTACTCGTGCTCTGGCAAGGCGGCCGTCTCGTCATGCTCGGCCACATTTCGCTGGGCGAGCTGGTGGTGTTTTACGGCTTCATGGTGCAATTGGTTTTCCCGATGATCGCGCTCGGCTTCGTTACCAATATCTGGCAACGCGGCGCCGCCTCCATGGGCCGCCTGAATTATATTTTGGACGCGAAGCCCGGCATTGACGATCGCGCCGCCCGCGTCGAGCCCAGCCAGGAAATTCGCGGCGCGATTGAAATGCGCCATCTGAATTTCCGCTATCCCACCGCCAGTCCCTCGGGCGATCGCGCCGCGGGCGCCAACGCAAATGACGATGGCGACGGCCGCCGCACCGATGCCGCTCTCGAAGACGTCACGCTCGATGTTCCCGCTGGCTCCACGCTGGCCGTTGTCGGTCCAACCGGTAGCGGCAAATCCACCATGGCGGCGCTGCTCGCGCGATTGTGGGAAGCGCCCGAAGGCGCTCTTTATCTTGACGGTAGGCCGGTTCGCCAGTGGCCGCTTGGCGAGCTGCGCCGCGCTGTCGGCTTTGTTCCTCAGGACGCGTTTCTTTTCAGCAAGACGATCGCGGAAAACATCGCGTTCGGGATCGCCGATGCTTCACCCGAGCGGATACGCGAAGCCGCCGACATCGCCGGCATCGCCACCGAGATCGAAGATTTCCCGCAGGGCTTTGAGACGCTGCTTGGCGAGCGCGGCATCACCGTCTCTGGCGGCCAAAAACAGCGCATCGCTCTCGCGCGCGCCGTGATCCGCGATCCGAAAATTCTCGTGCTTGACGACGCCCTATCCAGCGTTGATACCGACACGGAGGATCGCATCCTGCGCCGCCTGCGCGAATTCATGCACGGCCGCACCACGATCCTGATTTCGCATCGCTGTTCCACCGTGCGCCAAGCCGATCAAATCGCCGTGCTCCGCCTCGGCCGCGTGGTCGAGCTCGGCACGCACGAAGAACTCCTTGAACGCAACGGCTATTATGCCGACCTTTATCAGAAGCAATTGCTCGAAGAGGAGCTCCAGCGCGCATGAGCGACTTCCGCGAAGAAGAAGCGCTCGGAAAAGTTTATGACTCGCGTCTCACGCGGCGCCTGATCGGTTACCTGCGTCCTTATAGTGCGCAGGTGATTGCGGCTCTTGCGCTCACCATTGCCGTCGGGCCGCTCTTGGTTGCGGGGCCATATCTTTTCAAGGTCGGTGTCGATCGCTACATCGATCCGGTTGTAAATCACACCATCACCATGGCCGTCGGCATGCGCGGCCTCGCCTGGGTCACAATCGCTTTCCTCGCCTCGTTGCTTCTCGGCTTCGCCGTGCAATTTCTTCAGGCGCGCATCATGCAAAGCGTTGGCCAGAAAGCGCTCTACGATCTTCGCAAGCAGATTTTCGGCCACCTGCAAATTCTGCCCATGAGCTTTTACGATCGAAGCCCGGTCGGCCGCCTGGTTACACGCGTAACTACCGACGTCGACGTCCTGAACGACCTGTTCGCCGCGGGCATCGCCGCGATGTTCAATGACGCCATCCAGTTGTCCTTGATCGCCGCCATCATGCTCTGGATGAACGCGCGTCTCGCGCTTGTCACTTTCGCCGTTCTCCCCTTCATTCTGGTGGCCACGTGGATCTTCCGCGACAAAGTCCGCGACGCCAATCGCCGTATCCGCACCGCGATCGCCCGCATTAACGCCTTCCTTCAGGAGCACATCAGCGGCATGTCGGCCGTGCAGCTTTTCAATCGCGAAAAAAATTCCCAGGCCGAATTCGAGCGCTACAATCGCGCGCACATGGACGCGTACAAAGACACCATCCTCGCCTACGCACTCTTCTATCCCGGAGTCGAATTCTTCAGCGTGGCCGCCATCGCCACCGCCTTTTGGTACGGCGGTCTGCGCGCGCTCGCCGGCGTGGTGACGGTCGGCACGCTGGTCGCATTCATGCAATACGCGCAGCGCTTCTTTCAGCCCATTCAGGATTTGAGCGACAAATTCAACATTCTCCAATCCGCCATGGCCGCTTCCGAGCGCATTTTCCAGCTTCTCGATGAACCCACGCCGGTCTTGCTGCAAGCCGGCGCGCGCGATCTCGTCAATCCCCGCGGCGACATCGAATTCCGCAACGTTTGGTACGCCTATCGCGGCGGCCATTCGCCCGCTGACGACGATTGGGTTCTGCGCGATGTTTCTTTTCACATCGCGCCCGGTCAAGCGCTAGCCATCGTCGGCCACACCGGCGCCGGCAAAACCACGCTCATTCAACTTCTCCTTCGCCTGTACGATATTCAGCGCGGCACGATCCTCCTCGACGGCATCGACATCCGCGAATACAACGTGCGCGACCTGCGCCGCCAGTTCGGCATCGTCCTGCAAGATCCATTCCTTTTCACCGGCACTCTCGAATCCAATGTGCGCCTCGGCACGCCCGGCATCGATCGCCCCGCCGTTGAGCGCGCCCTCCGCGAAGTCGGCCTCGGCTCGCTCCTCGATTCCCTGCCGAAAGGCGTTGACACTCCAGTCACCGAACGCGGCGCCACTTTCTCCGTCGGACAGCGCCAGCTCGTCAGTTTCGCTCGAGCCCTCGCTCACAATCCGCGCTTTTTGATCCTCGACGAAGCCACGTCGAGCGTCGACACCAAAACTGAACTCCTGATCCGCGCCGCGCTCGATCGCTTGCTCGAAGGTCGCACTTCGCTCGTCATCGCGCATCGCCTCAGCACCATTCAGCACGCCGATCGCATTCTCGTCTTTCACAAAGGCCGCCTCCGCGAACAAGGCACGCATCAGGAATTGCTCGCCCTCCGCGGAATTTATTACCGCCTCTATCAATTGCAGTATCGCGATCAGGAAGTCTCGGTTCCGGCGGGCCTCGGTTCCGGATCGCTCACGCAAGAGCCGCTGCCTTCAGAAGGTTGATACGCGCCCGGGAATTCTCAATTCATCGCCACCTCCGCCATGCCCGACACATCCATCCTGATCTCCGCCGGTGAAGCCTCCGGCGACATGTACGCCGCGCGCCTCGCGACAGCTTTGCGCGAGCGCGTTCCCGTAAAATTTTTCGGCATGGGCGGTCCCCAGATGCGCGCGGCCGGCGTTGAAATCGTCGCCGATTACCGTGAAGTCCACGTCCTCGGCATCCTCGAAGTCTTGGCCAAAATTCCGGCCATCGCGCGAGTCCTCGGCCGCCTCTCACGCGAAGCCCGCAGCCGCAAACCCGCCCTGGCCATCCTCACCGATTTCCCCGGCTTCCATCTGCGCCTCGCGCGCAAATTGAAATCACAAGGTGTCCCCTCCGTCTATTTCATCTGCCCGCAATTCTGGGCCTGGCGTCCGTGGCGCGCCAATCTAGTTCGCCGCCGCTTCGTGCGCGGACTCTGCATTTTTCCGTTCGAGCAGGAGTGGTATCGCGCGCGCGGTGTCGCCGCCGATTTCATCGGCCATCCGTTGGTAGGCGAAGTTCGCGCCACCCGCACGCGGCAGCAATTCGCCGCCGACAACAATCTCGACCCCTCGCGTCCCATCGTCGCGATCCTCCCCGGCAGCCGCCCCGGTGAATTCAAACAGCACCTCCCGCGCATCTTGCCCGCATGCGCTTCAGTCGGACCAAGCCGCGGCGTCCAGTTCGTCCTCGCATTGGCGCCCGGCATCTCGGCCAACGAAATCGCGCCGTATTTGCGATCCGGCATTCCAATCAAATTGATCGAAGCCTCCACATACGACGCTGTAGCCGCCGCCGATCTCGCCATCGTCTCGAGCGGCACCGCCACGGTCGAAACCGCGCTCCTCGGCACGCCGATGATCGTCGTTTACCGCGTAGCCCCATTCACCGCCGCCATCGCGCGTCGTTTGGTCCGCACCGAAATGTTCGCGATGGTCAATCTAATCGCCGGCCGCCGCGTCGTCCCCGAGCTAATTCAAGACGACCTCACGCCTGAGCGCCTCGCGATGGAAATCGCGCGCCTCCTCGATTTCCCCGCCGACCGCGATCGCATGCGCCATGACCTCGCAGAAGTCCGCGCCAAGCTCGGCGCCGCCGGCGCCATTGACCGCGCCGCCGACATCATCGCCGCCATGTTGACCGCCACCTCCGCGCCCGCCGCCAATTTGCCGCAAGCCGCCGGGCAACCCTCGCCTCGCAGTCTGGTATCCTAATGTATGATTCGTACGATTTGCATCGCTGCCCGACAAGGCGCCTGACTTCATGCTCAAGTTCCGTAGCACTCTGCTGATCGCTGTCCTCGCGGCGGCCGCGCCGGCATTCGCGCAGGCCCCCAGCGCGCCCCAATCCGCGCCCGCCATTCAGGAAGGCCCGGCGTTCCGCGCCACGCACTACGATCTCACCGCCTCGATCGACCCCGCCACGCAAACGCTCGCCGCCGACGTCAAAGTCGATTTCGTCGCGCTCAGTCCGTCGCACGTCGTTCAGGTCGAGCTTCATCCCAACTTGAAAGTTTCCGCGCTCAAAAGTTCGTCCGGCAAAATCATCGCCTCCGAGCGCGACGATCAAAATCCCCTGATCCTTCGCGTCACGCTGGCCGATCTCGTCCTCACCGGTTCCAAAGTCACCATCGACTTCCAATATTCCGGCCCGCTCGTCAACGAGGAAAACAGTCCCGTCCGCGGCGTCACGCTCGCCTCAATAAATCCGCAAGGCGCATATCTTCTTCTCCCCGCGCGATGGTTTCCGCTCACCGATTACCCATCGAATCGCTTCACTGCGGTGTTTAACATTTCCGTCCCGCAAGATTTCGCCGTCGTCGGCACAGGAGTAGCGCAAGCGCCCACGACCATTGCCGGTTCGCTGCCGGTACCCGGCGCTCCCGCTCCCGTGAAAACAAAAGGCCTAGCGCCGATGCCAATCATCGGCGCGGATAGCGCGCCCATCGACGTTCGGCTTCCGCCGCCGCCCCCGGCGCAGCATCTTCTCTACACCTTCCACGTGGACCATCCGGAGGCCGCCGGCACGTTCGTCGCCGGCGCTCTGCAATTAAATCCAGTGAAAGCCGAAGGCCTGGACATTTTGGCGTACGTCCCGGTGCCATCCGCCGCGACCGCGCCCGCCTACGGCCAAATGGCCTCCAACGTCGCCACTTATTTCACAGACCAGTGGGGCCCGCTTCCTGACACCACCCTTTCCGTCGCGCAACTCCCCGACGGCACGCTCCCAAGCTTCACCGCGCCCGGCCTGGTCCTCATCAGCCATCGCTTGTGGGCGGATAAGCCCAACCCCGTCCTCCTCGCGAATCTAATCGCGTCTCAATGGTGGGGCGTGCAAGTGATGGCCGCCACGCCCAACGATGTTTGGATCACCGACGGTCTCGCCCGCTACGCCGGCGCGCTTTACGCCGAAGAAACTTCCGGCGTCGATGCCATGGACCGCGCCGTCACCGATTTCGCCGTTGGCTCGCTGATGTTTGAAGACGCCGCGCCCATCGCCGAAGCCGCCCGCCTCGCGCCCTATTCCGATCCCTATCGCTCCGTCGTCGTGAATAAAGGAGCCATGGTGTTTCACATGCTCCGCGCTCAAATCGGCGACGACGCCTTCCACTCACTGCTCCGCGATTTCTATGTGAGATATCAGGGTTCGTCGGCCAGCATCGCCGATTTCGAAAATATGGCTATCGCCCGCGCCGCGGCTCTCCCCCCTGCCAAGCCCACGACCACCGGCAGCGTCGTCCTCTCCGCCGGCAGCGCATCGAGAGCCGGTGCCGCGCCCAGTGGACCTCTCAATCTGCGCCCATTCTTCTCCCAATGGCTGCATTCCACCGGCGTGCCCGAATTCGGAATCCAATACATCGTCTATCGCGTTCCCAAGGGATTCAAAATCGTCGGCAAGATCACGCAGAATCTCGATTTCTTTCACATGCCTGTTGAAGTTGAAGTCGTCACCGAAGGCAATCCCGAATACAAAATGATCGACGTCAACGGTACTTCCACCGACTTCGCCGTCGAAACCTTCGGCCGCCCCACTCCCAACGGCGTGAAGCTCGATCCCCACAATCACATCCTGAAATCGAGCCCCGCATTGCGCGTCCGCGCCATCATCGCCACCGGGGAGGATCTCGCCGAGCAGGGCCACTTCTACGAAGCCGTCCGCCAATATCAGGACGCGCTAAATCTCCAGGCCAACAACGCCCTCGCCAGCTTCCGCATGGGCGAAGCCTTCTTCTACCAGAAAAATTTCGCCGCCTCGGCGCAGGCTTTCCGCAACGCCCTCGATGGCGAAACCGATTCCACCACGAAGTGGGTCGATGTCTGGTCGCACATCTATCTAGGCAAGATTTACGACATCAGCGGAGACCGCACCCGCGCCGTAAACGAGTACAGTAAAGCCCATCAAACCAACGACGACACCAGCGGCGCCCAAGCCGAAGCCCAAAAATATCTCAAGCAGCCCTATCAGGAACCCGGCACAGCCCCCGCCTCCGCCGCGGCCTCCGCCACAACGCCCGCAGCGCCAGCAGCCGCGCCCGCGACTGCGCCCGCAAATCCATCAGGCGGCCCCACCCTACAAAATCGCACCGATCCTCAGCACCTCTCCCCCAATTAACACGTTGACGTTTGGATCTTGCCGTACTGTCGTTGACGCGTCAGTCTCCGATCGTCGGATGAACTGAGCACGAACCACCTGGCACATCTGCTTATCCTCTTGCCCCGTTTCACTCCTTCGCCTAAACAAGCTCACGCGTGTTGACACGCACCCGAGCGGGACCTAGCATCCAGCCTCTTGTCTCGGGCGTCGGTCAGTTTTGCGGCGAAACCGATGGCTTGGCGGAACATTGACAAAATCTGGAGGCAACTGTGAGTGTCACTCAGCGAATTCTTCTGATATATTCCGCCGTCGTGAGCAGCGTTTTGGTCGTTTTCCTGTGCGCGGGGGCTGTGTCTTCCAAAACGGCTAACTTCGCCGAGATCACCGTTCACCGCATCAACGTGATCGAGCCGGACGGAACGCTGCGAATGGTAATTTCAGATCACGCTAGATTGCCGGGAGTCATCGTCGATGGAAAAGAGGGAGCGCCTGAACGTCCGCAAGCCGGCATGCTGTTTTATAACGATGAAGGCTCTGAGAACGGTGGCCTGATCTTTGGCGGACGCCGGAATTCAAAAGGTGAAGTCGCGGACGCTGGCGGAAGCCTGTCGTTTGACAAATACGGCGCCAATCAAATCGTGCAGTTGGCGGGCGTTGACGACTCGCAGGACCGTTTCGCGGGCCTCGCCGTCACAGACAGCATGGTCGGTGCACAGAACCATCGTCGGATATGGGTTGGACGCGGGGCGGATGGCACCGCAACGCTCGCTCTAATGGATGGTCAGGGAAGAAAACGCATTTTAATGGAAGTGCCTGCGGACGGCACTCCGCGCATTTCCTTCCTCGATGCCGACGGCAAAGTTCTCAATCAAATAGGCCCGCGCTAATACCTCGCGCAATTGCGTAATTCCATCTATGCCGTATAGGGGCGGCACATTCTGGCCAGAGCGTAAGCCCCTGATGCTCATTGGTTCTTGTCTGGCGCTTTATGTAGCGGAGGCCTTCAGGCCTCCACGATTTTACTGCCGATGGAAACCCAAAGGTCCCAACGCAAAACCACGGAAACCTGGGCCGTATCTCACATGATACTCCAGGCCAAAATCGCGACCCGCACGCGAACCGGCCCCGAAGGGGCTGCACAACCCGCCCCACCCAGCAATCCTTCCACCATTCGAAATTTTATCCACAGTTGACCTTTACTCACCTGCATACACTGCGTGCTATCATAAATTCATGCTCCCGCAATCCCCATTTTCACCTGATCAAAACGATTACGCGAAGTCCACCCTTTTCCGCCCCCGCAACACCATTTGTTTTCAATACATTGACAAAAGAGTGCGCAACTCACTGAATCGAATATATTTCAAGTCCCTTTGTTTTCAAACTCATCCGCACTCTTTTCCTGCAACCCATGTATTTTCAGTATTTTCGCAAAATGGTACCGGGGGTGTATGTACCCCATCCTCAACACCGCAGGGCATAGCCGCCACAAGTCACTTGCAATCAATGGTTTGTACAAAAATCTCGGAAATCGCCGAATCCGCTGAAATCTCGCCTTCGTGCCTGAACCACGCTCAACTAAATCGGCAGGAAACCCGAAAGCCTCGCATCACCAATCCCCTTCTGCTGCACAAAAACCCGGAACGTCTCCCCCATCCCATCCGGATGAATCAACTCTTGGAACGCCAATCGCGTGCGATACCGCTCCACCTCGCTCGCCTCGGCATCCTCGAAATCCGCCAATTGATTCGCCCCAGCCAGCGCCAGCAAAAATTGAGACTGCGAAACCAGTCCCGCCGGCTCAAGTCCCACTCGTCGTCCCGCCAACTCGATCCCCGTGAAATTCACATGCGTCGTCAAATCCTGTTCGCCGGGCGCTCGCAACCAATCTTCGTTGCTGCGATGCCGCTCGTACGCCAGCAACGTCCCGCCCGCCCGCGCCGGATCGTAAAGCTCCCGCGCCGAATATCCGTAATCGATCGTCAGAACGAATCCACGTCCCAACCGCTGTCCCGCGCCTTCGATCCACCGCGTCGCTCCGAGTCCCGCCTCGGCCACTTGGCCTTCCGCCAGTTCGATTCCCTGCTCCCGGAAATATTCCGCCAGCGCCGGCGTCGAAATCGGACGCAAAATCTCGTTCAGCCGCCCGTCGTCATCGAGCCCGATGTATATTTCGCGCAGCTCGCCGCCATCACGCACCACGCGGTGCACCGGCAGCGCGTCCAGCAATTCGTTCGAGAAAATCACGCCCGCGGGAATCGCGCGCGGCAATTCCGCCAAAGATTCAGCGCGTCCTGCCGCAATGTGCGCACCGATCGCGGCTGCGTGCGCCGCCCGCCGGGAGTCCGAGAATTCCACCGCGCAATACCGCACAGCACTGTAGAAATCCCTAAGCTCCCGCGCCGCGAAATCCAGTATCTGCGCCGCCAGTCGTCCCGTCCCCGCGCCGCCTTCCACCAGCCGGAATTCCGCCGGCGCGCCCATCTCGCGCCACATTTCCGCAAGTTGCCGCGCCAGCAACCGCCCAAAAATCGGATGCACATCCACGCTCGTCACGTAATCCGCCGCCGCGCGCGCCGCATCCTGCCGCGTGTAATACCCATATTCGGGATGATAGAGACACGCCCCCATGAATTCCGCAAACGTAATGGGTCCGCTCTCGATAATTTGTTGCGCAAGCAACTCCACAAGCGGTGTTGGCGATGATGCGCCCCGCACAGCATCGCCGTCCGATGCCGGCCGCGAGTCGCGCATCATTCTTCTCCCTGCGGATTTCGCGTGAACATTTCGATCACGTAGTCATGCAGGCAGTCGTAAAGCTGTTTTTGCAGAATCCAGGGAAACTGCGCCTGCTCAATTTCTCGCTGACGCAGCAAAAGAACGTAGGTATGCACAGCGGGTTCTTCCGGCCGAAAGCGAATCTCTACTTCCACACCTTGCGCCGCAGGCCGCGCCTCGAACGAGAACAACGGATGCTCGTAGCGCCCGAGCTCCGCGCGAACTTTCTCCGTCAAATCGTTCGCAGTCGAATCGTTCACGTTGCGCCGTACCCGACCGTAATCCCACCTGCCCGCCGCAGTCTCAGCGAAGGAGGGAACCCGATCGTCCACATCCCGCCGCGCCGAAGCCTTGGCGAAGGCGGGTGGCCAACGTCGGTGAGGGATCTGCTTTTGCTTGGCTCTTTCGCCTCTGCTGTCATCCCGAACCCGGTCGCCCGCCTTTGGCGAACGCTGGTGAGGGATCTGCTTTTGGTGCGACTGCTCACGGCTGGATCGTTCACGCGAAGCATCACGGATTCACGCGGTGCTCGCGGCGTCGAGCGAAGAAGGCTCAGCAAGTTCGCCGCGCGATTTCATTCCGTCCCAGACATTTTGAAACGCGCGCAGAGCACGCTCATCGAACAGCACGAAATGCACAGTTCGCGGCAACTTCTCGGAGCGCAGATGCCGAACAGCTTCTCGCAGCATGATCTCGGCGCACTCCGACAATGGAAAGCCCGCAATCCCCGTGCCCACCGCGGGAAACGCGATCGTATCGAGCCCGCGCTCAGCCGCAATTCGCAGCGAATGCGCCGTCGAACTCCGCAGCGCCCGCGCGGTCGTCTCGCCACCCAGTTGCATGCTCGCCGCGTGGATTACGAACCGCGCCTTCAATTTCCCGCCGCCGGTAATCGCCGCGCCGCCAATCGGAATCGTGCCGATCGCGTTGCATTCACGCTGAATCGATTCCCCGCCCTTGCGCCGAATCGCGCCGGCCACGCCGCCGCCCAGCTGCAAATCGTTGTTTGCGGCGTTCACAATCGCATCCACGTCCATTTCAGTGATGTCGCCCTGCTGGATAACGATTCGCTCGGTCAACATTGCCGTCGACCCCCAAGCAGATTCCCCGCGCGGGCCTATGATAGCAAAGCAGCCGGAGGAACAGCCTCACTCTCGATGGCGCTCTGCCACTGCACGCGCCGCGCAAAATCGAGGCAGGCGCGCACCGTTTCCTCGGAAGTTTGCGTCGCGCGGACAACCGTAAGAAGTTCCGCGTCTGGACCGACGCTTTGCAGGCGCAGTCCCACGCAGAGTTCCGGCCGATACGTGATCGCCCCAAGCTCGGCAATCGCAATCGAAGCCGCGACCGTGGCGCACACGGCGCCGGGCAGCGCGAATTTATCGAGCAGCGTGAAGATTTCGAGTTTCAATTCCGCGTCATCCACCGTGGTGTCGATGACGAAGTCGGCTTGCCGGCAGGCATCTTCCACCGTGCGCGCGACACCCAGCCGCTCGCGAGCATCCATCGTCGCGAGAGCCTCGCGCACGCCGAGACTCGCGCGTTCCAGCACATCGAAGCGAAAATCCTCGAGGATCGTGCGGTATCCCGCGCGCAGAGCTGCTACCGCAAACCGCGCTCCGAGAGTATCCGCTCCCAGAATGGCCACAGTGCCCGGCTCGGAAGGATTCGTCATAACGTTGTCGGATTTTCGCCGCGGCGCGAAATCAACCCGCGAGAGATTTAAGCGCGGGTTCGTCGAAGCCCAACACGATTGTGCGCCCCGAAATCACCACGGGTCTGCGAATCAAATTCGGCTCGCGAGCCATCAATCGAATCGCTTCCGAGCGCGTCGGCGGATTCTTTCCCATCTTGCGCGCGCGATAAAGCTCGTTGCGCGTATTCAGAAACGCGCGGTAATCGCGATCGCCGATCAGCTTCTCCAGCTCTTCCGCGGTGAGCCGCTCCTTGCCCAGATCGCGCAACTCAAGCGAGCAGCCGCTGCCCTCAAGCAACGCGCGCGCCTTGCGGCAAGTCGTGCAGTTCGGTTTGTGCAGAAATTTCAATCGCTTCGCGGGCATGCCGGATGCGTCTCCCCTGCATATTTCACAGCGCGCCGCGGCGCAGTTCCCTCGCCGGGCGCTTTCGTTCGCTCAGTCGTCCAAGTTCGCGAGCAATTTCGCGAGCTGCCGGAAATATCGCATCTTTACTCCGCTTCCCAGCGCGTTCAAGCCGCTGCTCGACGGCAGCACAAAAACGCGCGCGCCATACAGCAAATCTTTCTGCAAGCCGAGCTTGCACAGCCGCTGCGCGAATCTCTCGAACGCGATCTTCCCGTTGAACGCCACCACTTTCGGCGCATACTGCTGAAGTTTTTGCGAAAGCAACACGCGGCCTTCGGCAAATTCCTGCCGTTCGAGTTCTTCCATCGAGCGCGTCGGCCGCTTCACGATGTCAGTCAATCCAATTCCAAATTCCAGAAGCCGCTTATCGTTCTTGTATTCCAAAAGTTCGGGCACGATCCCAGACTCGTACAGCAGCGGCCAGAACATATTGCCGCGCCCCGCGTAGTAATGTCCCACGCGCGCCGATCGCTCGCCGGGATTGCAGCCGACGATAATCATTTTCATTCCGGGACGTAATTGGTCGGGCAAGGTGCGCATGCGGGTATTCTTGATTTTACCCGATTCGCGCTCCAACGCGAAATCGGCATTGAAAGATGGTTCCAACTTGACGCATCGAGTCGCGATGCGGCGCATCTAATGCTAAAGTGAATCCGGCACCCATTCGCGACGTGAGCGCACCTGACGCCAAACCGCTGCCTTCAACGGTCGTCCGAGACGACGAAGGCGCCCTTGTCGCCGCCGCTAAAGCCGGCGACCTCAACGCCTTTCAAGAACTGGTAGCCCGCTACGAAGCCAAGATTTACCGCCTCGCCTGGAATATCACCCGAAACAAAGAAGACGCCGAAGACGCCATGCAGGACGCCTTCCTCAAGTCCTTTCAGCATCTCGATGGATTCGAGGGCGGCTCGCGATTTTACACTTGGCTCGTGCGCATCGCCGTGAACGAAGCGCTGATGAAATTGCGCAAGCGCCGGCCGAATCAAATTTCGCTCGATGAAC
This sequence comes from Candidatus Acidiferrales bacterium, assembly GCA_049790315.1. Taxonomy (GTDB): domain Bacteria; phylum Acidobacteriota; class Terriglobia; order Acidiferrales; family UBA7541; genus DASPOJ01. The sequence goes on from JBAQYV010000020.1 coordinate 19,201, forward strand.
CCGTGCAGACCGAAAGCGAAGATTTGATGCCGCGCGACCTGCAGGACTGGGGCCCTTCACCCGAGCAAAAATACGAACGCACCGAGCTCAATCACATTCTTACGGACGCCATCGAAGAACTCGATTCGCCTTATCGCATGGCTTTTGTGTTGCGCGATGTCAGCGAACTTTCCACGGAAGAAACTGCCGAGGCGCTCGGCATTTCTATTCCCGCCGTGAAATCGCGCTTGCTGCGCGCCCGTTTGAAGCTGCGCCAAAAACTCGATCCCTTTTTTCGGAGTAAACCGTCGTGAATTGCCGAGGCGTATTATCAGAACTAACGAGTTATCTGGACGAGGCGCTTGACGCTGTGGCCGCGGCCGATCTCGAACGTCACCTCGATGGCTGCAAGAAATGCAGACTGATCGTGGACACAACGCGTAAGACGATCGAGATTTACTGCAATGCCGAACCGGTGGCGCTGCCTGCCGACGTAAAAGAGCGGCTGCATAAGGCCCTGTTCGAGCGGCTGGGGCACGCGCGCTGATTTCGGTCCGCGAAAAATGTGCGGCGCGGCGATTTACTCCGCGTTGTCCCACAGCGCGATCGAACGGCCGCGTCCTTCGGCTACGGCGCGTTCGTACACCCGAGCCGCAACCGCGATGTCCCACGCCGCAAGACCTGTCGATTTAAATAATGTGATTTGCTGGGAATTTTCGCGGCCCGCGCGTTTTCCCGCCGCGATTTCCGCCATTTCCACCACGCCATCCCACCGCGCATCGTCGCCGGCGAACGCCTGAATCAAATCGCCCGCTTCGATTTTGCATTGCTCGATCGAATCCACGGCAATCAGCGCCGCGCGCGCGACCGCTTCGGAATCGATCTCGCGTTTCTGCGCCCAGTTTGAGCCAACGGCGTTCACGTGCGTTCCGGGACTGAGCCATTGTCCTTCAAGCACCGGCTGCACGGCGCCCGTCGCGGTCACGACGATTTGCGCGTCGCGCACGGCGCCTTTCGCAGAATTGGCGGGCGCAACCGGCACGCCAAGCTTCGCGCTCATTTCACTGCAAAAGTTTCGGCGGCGCTCCGCATCGCGGCCGTACGCCCACACAATCTCGAGATGCCGCACCGCCGCGATTGCTTCGAGCTGCGTGCGCGCCTGAAATCCAGTGCCGATGATCGCAGCCGTGGACGCGTCGCGTAGCGCAAGATATTTCGTGGCAATGCCCGTGGCCGCGCCCGTGCGCATTTGTCCCAGCGCGTTGGCTTCGATCAGGGCTACGAGCTTCGCGGTCTCCGCGCTGTAAAGCGTCACGAGGAATTGCGGCGCGCCGCGCCCAGTGGCGTAGAGTTTCATTCCAAAGTAACCGCCGCTGCGATCGGCCGCGCCCATATTGTGGAGATAGGCGCGGTCACCGAATTCCAATCGCTGGCGCGGTTGCAATTTAATTTCGCCCGCGGCTTGCCGGCGAAAAGATTCTTCGACGGCTTCGAGCGCGAGTTGTATCGACAGAAGTTCTTGCACATCTTTTTCGCCGATATGCAGCGTCAACTCACACCTCTATCGCGCGCTCGCGCACGAGTTCCGAATTACAAATGAAGATGAAAACGCAGCACGCGATCACTCGCCGCGTCGAGCAGCAAAAGATCGCCACCTGGATCGATCGTCACAGATACGGCACGAAGTTCGGCTGGATTCTGTGCGGAGGCTGCGCCAGATACCGGCGCAGATGCTTCGGCCGCGGCGAGAGCTTCCGGATCGACCGAAACCGGCTGGCCGTCGATCGTGAAAATGCGCAATGATGCGCCGGTGCCGCCCACCAGGAAAATATCGCGCGCGGAAACAGCCAGACCGATCGCGTTCTGACCATCGCCTCCCGCGGCATTTGCGTCGGCTTGACCGATCGACGAGACCCAAACGCCATCGCGCGAAAATTTCTGAACGCGCGCGCCGCCCGAATCCGCCACGTATACAAAGCCGTCAGGGCCGATGGCAACTCCGGTGGGACCAACAAATTCGCCATCGCCGGTTCCGCGTTTGCCCCACGTGCGCAACATTCGTCCGCGCTCATCGAATGCCGCGACACGGCAGGCGACACGGTCCGTAACGTAGTATGTGCCATCGGAATCGGCGGCCACGCCGGCAGCGCCCACCAAGCCGCCATACGTCACGTGAAGTCTGTCGCCTTCGGGCCAAAAAATCTGCACGCGATTTCCTTCCGGCACATAAATCCCGCCGCCGCGATCCACCGCAATTCCCGCGGCTTTCTCGAGCCACGCGTCGCCAAAGGAAAGCAGCGGACCGCCCGACGCCGTAAATTTCTCGACGGAAGTCTGACCGGCATCAACAATGTAGACGCGCCCGAGAGAATCCGTTGCGACGCCGACCGGCGCGTCGAGCTGGCCGGGTTCAGTACCGCGCGTTCCCCAGGCGTTCGCGAATTCAAGCGGCGGGAGCTGCGCGGGCGGCGCGGCCGCGGGATTCGATCCGCGACCGCAACCGTTCAGGACGAGCGCGAAGGCGACAACCACAGCGAGTGTGACGAGGGTTGTGCAGCTTCGACCCGCAAGCGCGCGCGTGGCGGACGCGTTGTGGATGGCCTTACGTTTCATTTTTCCGAATGCCGCGAGCGGCGCTCACTTTTTTGTTCGATGTCAACGCGGCGTACCACGGTTTTTTCCAGAGCATACGTGCGCTCTCCGCCCGAGTCGCTCGCGTCCGCGAATTTAAATTCCGGTTCGCCGGCTTTCTGAAAGACGTGAATCGGAAGCTTGCCGCAAAGATCGCTTTCGAGGAACGCCGTTTCGTAACGTTGGCGCGGATCATCCCAGGTGTACACACGCAACAAAGTAAAGTCGCAGGCTTGACCTTCTTCTCCTCGCGAGCCGGCCACCAGATATTGCGGCATTTCGCCGGAAGCGCCGGAATCGTTTGCTTGAGCGGAATCACCCGAGCCACCCGGCACGCGATTCAACTCAAACCACGCCACAACGCGCAAATCGGAGGAAAGCGCGTTGTCGCGCACGGCGGTGGGCAAAGTCAATTCAATGAAGCGCGCGAGGACCCAGCCCGCCATCGGCAGTGCGGTATCGGTGTCCGTCGAATCGTCGCCCGCGGGGGCCGAGTTCGATGTAACCGGACTGACCGGCGCGCTTTCCGCCGGGAGCGAAATCGTAGCGGCCGAAGCGTCGCGCATCACCAGCAGCCAATCTTCGAGTTTCGGCTTTGTGTCATCGGGCGTGGCCGCGATCACCGCGTCGCCGCCGCTCGGTCCGGCGGGCGACGCTGCGGCCACGGCGCGCGAGAGAATTACGACGGGGACATTACGCGCAAATTGATAGATGCGATCCGAGGAGCGCCCCGGTTCAATGTGCACGTTCGTGACGGTCTTGGCATACCCGCGCGCCTGAACTTCCATTCCTTGCGCGCGTTTGAGCAGTGCGATTGACCGCTGCCACAGTGCGGGATCCATCAAGCCGGTTGCATCCATCCAACCGGTATCGCCCGTCGCGCTGCGCACCTGATCGACTACGCCCTGTTGCGCCAGGATCGTAACGTGATCGCCGTAATGCAGGGTGACGACTTGTTGCCTGACTTCGGCTGTGCTCGTCCAAAGCGTGACGGATTTTTCGGACACGTAAGCCTCGCCGAGAGTGTGCGGCTTCGGACGCAGCCACAAATAAAACAGCGCGACCACCACCACGAGCACGATGGGAGCGATCCAGCGAATGCGCGGGTCCGGGCGCGCCATCAGCTACGCCCTTCGGGCCGGACGACAAAAGTGGGTGCGTTGACCGCGCATATGCTGCGCGAATCCTTCGCGTCGACGCGGCGTTCAAAAGAAGCAACGCACCCCGCGCAAACGACCGAAGCGACGCGCTCGATATAGAGCGGCGAGAAACTACAGGCAGGCAAAACCCCTCCCATTCAGCAAGAACGATTCTAGCATCAAGTTCGCGGCCGACGCGGCGCGGCCACCACGGAGGGGCGCGAAAAACGCAGCGTCGAGATTCCGTGGGAGATTCCGTGGCAAATTCCGTGGGAGATTCCGTGGGAGACTCCGCGAGTGAATTCGATGATAAAATCCGCGTCGCAATCATTTGCTTCGGTGGGCTGCGGGAGCGGTCCGCACCCGTACGGACGCGAGATTACACGAGGGGGAACCGAATGAGATTCATGGATCATTTGAGGCCGTTGTCGCTGCTTCTGCTGCGCGTTGCGCTGGGCGTGATTTTCATGTGGCACGGCTATCCGAAACTGTTTACGAATCACAACGCGTGGGTTACGAATTTCGTGCACATGGGATTTCCGTCGTATTTCGCTACGATCTCCGGCGCGCTGGAATTTTTTGGCGGGATTTTGCTGATCGTAGGGCTGCTGACGCGGCTGACTGCTCTACTGCTGGCGATCGAGATGGGCGTCGCGCTGGCGCATGTGATCGTTCCGCAATCCGGGATTCACGCCGTCGGGAAATATGAATTGCCGCTCGCACTGTGCACGGCCGCGTTTGCGCTGGCAACCGTGGGGGCGGGAGTGATCTCGCTCGACCAAATTACGTTTGAGGGCGGCCGCAAGAGCAGCAGCAAAAAAACCAAGCCGTCCAATTGAGCGCGCGATTCGCCGTTATTGAGCGCCTCCTACGCGCGTTCCGTGCGGCGAAGGCGGGCAGATACAAACTCCGCGACTAAAGAACTTTGCGGACTGTGCCCGTATAGGACTCTCGCCTAACGAAACCATGCGGATCGCTCTGCGTTCGCGATGCGAAAACCTCAGAGCGCGGGCGCGGTTCCCGCATTAGATGGCGGCGCCTGCGGTTGCAGCTGCGTTGTCGCGGCCGGCAGCGGCAGCGGGCCCATCGGCATCACGATCCAGCCGATCAAGTAACCCACAACACCGAACACGAAACCGCTAAAGATCGTCAGCAGCGCCCAGACCAATCGGACCAGCGTTGGATCGACGTCAAAATACTCGCCGAGTCCGCCGCAAACACCGGCCAGCCGGCAGTTGATCGCCGAGCGCACGAGCCGCTTTTGATAAAGCGGCGCGGCAGGGGTCGACGCTTGCGCCTGGCGCGCTCCGCAGAAATAGCAATAATTCGAGTACCCCGCGATGTCCCTCTGACAATTCGGGCAAACCATGGTGTCCTCCTGTGCGGACAAATCTCGCCCGCATTTAGTATACGAGCAAACTCAAAGCTCGTGGCCTGAGCGGCCGAAACCGCTTTGATTTTGCGGCGTACGACACGGCTGAAACCGTCCTTTTGCGCAAAACCGGGACGCACGAACACCCTAATTGTATCTCCAAATGTCTATACGAACGGGGAGCTAAAAAAGTTGCCGGAGTTTAGCGTCCGGGAGGGTCAGTACGCGGTTAGATCGCGCAGCGCCCGAACGAGGTCATCGGTCTGCGGCAGGATTTTATTTTCGAGATCGGGATGATAGGCGCAGAACGTGTCCATCGCGCCGACTCGACGCACGGGAGCATCGAGGTCGCTGAACAATTCGTCGGCAATGCGCGCGGCGATTTCCGCGCCGTAGCCCCAGCTTAGAGTGTCTTCGTGTGCGACAAGTACGCGGCTGGTTTTGCGCACGCTCGTGGCGACGGCTTCCCAATCGTAGGGCGAAAGCGAGCGCAGATCGATCAGCTCGACCGAGATGCCTTCGCGCGCGAGCTGCGCCGCGGCTTGATTCGCGCGGTGCACGAGCGCGCCGTAAGTCACGATCGTGGCGTCGGAACCTTCGCGCACGATGCGCGCCTTGCCGAACGGAATCGTGAAATCGGGACCGGGATACGGCGAGCGATTGTACGGCTGCCGGTACAAATGTTTGTGCTCAAGAAAAAGCACAGGATCGTCGCTGCGAATCGCCGTGCGCAGCAATCCGCACAAATCGAGAGCGGTGGCGGGCATCACTACGCGCAGTCCCGGCATGTGGGTGAAAATCACTTCGCCCGATTGGCTGTGATAGATCGAGCCGCCCGTAAGATATCCGCCGATGGGCGCGCGAATGATCGCAGGCGCTTTGAACGCGCCCGCAGAGCGCCACCGAAACACGCAGAGTTCGTCGCGGAACTGCATCATCGCGGGCCAGATATAATCGAAGAACTGAATTTCAGCGACGGGCTTCAGGCCGCGCACGGCCATGCCCAGCGAACGGCCGACAATATCGGCCTCCGCCAGCGTGGTGTTGAAAACGCGCTCGCCACCAAAGCGCCGCTGCAATCCGTAGGTTGCTTTGAAAACTCCGCCCTTGCCTTTGATCTTGCCGGCGCTGTCTTCGCTGCCACCGTCGGCGACATCTTCGCCGAGGACAACGATGCGATCGTCGCGCGCCATTTCGTCGCTCAGCGTCGCGGTGACCATCTCCACCATGGTAAGCGGCTCGCCGGAAAATTTGGGCTCAGATGCAAAGCGGCTCGAAGACGGATCGATGTCCGGAGAAAATTGGAACGCGAGAATCGAATCGGTGGAGGGCGGTTCGGCTGCGAGCGCGCGATCGGCCGCATCGCGAACCTCCTGATCCACGGCCGCTTCCATGGCCTCCATACCCTTTTCATCCAGAACGCCTTCGCGCACGAGGAAAAGTCCGAACTTGGGAATCGGGTCGCGATGCGTTTCCGAATCGCGCTCTTCGGATGTTTTGTAAAGCTTGTCGTCATCGGAAAACGAATGCGCATAGGGCCGCGTGACGTGCGCGTGAACCAGCGCCGGGCCTTTGCGTTCGCGGCAGTGCGCGGCGGCGCGCGCCAGCACTTCGTAACTCGCGAGAGGATCCGTGCCATCGCATTCTTCGACGAGCAAGCCGGGGAAATTCCGCACGAGCTTTGAAATGCTGCCGCCGGCGGTTTGCCGTTCAACGGGCTCGGAAATCGCGTAGCCATTGTCTTCGATCAGAAAAAGCAAGGGCAACCGCTCGAGGCAGCTTACGTTCAGCGCCTCGAAAAATTCGCCTTCGCTCGTGCTGCCTTCGCCGCCCGTCACCAAAACGATTTCATCCTCGCGATGGCGCACGCCCTCGCCGAGTGGCGCGCCTTGCGCCTGTTCGAGCGCGCGCGGAAAGTGGCTGAAATAGAGCGACGCTTCGGCCATGCCCGCAGCTTCCACAAACTGCGTGCCGACCGCCGAGGAGCGCGGAACGATATTCAATTTTTGGCTGCCCCAGTGCGAAGGCATCTGGCGGCCGCCGGAACTTGGATCGGCCTTGGCGCCAACGGCTTGCAGCAACATGTCATAAGGAGTGACGCCCAGCATCAAGCACAGCGCGCGATCGCGATAATAGGGCAGAAACCAATCGTGGCCCGCGCGCAGCGCCAGGGCCGCGGCAACATTTACGGCCTCATGTCCGGCGCCGCTGATCTGGAAGAAGATTCTATTTTGCCGCTTGAGCTGGATTTCGCGATCGTCAAGACGCCGCGACAAATACATCGTGCGGTACATACGGATCAAATCGTCGCGGCGCAAGCCGTGGTAGCGGCTCGCATCGATGGCGACGGGTCTAGATCGCGTTTGCACGGCCATGCCGAAAACCTCGCGCGGGGCCAGAAAGGGCTCGTTTTGGGCGCTCGCCATTATAGCCGAACAGCGGGTAGCGCGGCGCACCGACGAACGCGGCACGGTTGGCAAGAACACCACTCACCGCGGCGCGCCGCGGATTGTATCGCACCGGGACAACGCGCCGCACTGATGGACTTCGATTCTCGGCCGCCACGATTCTTTTTCACGACTGAAGAAAATTTGACCCAATCATTCTGGGGCGTTGCAAGGGGACGCCGTCAGAGGTACCTTAACGTTCGGCCGGAACGTCAAACCGACAATTCCGATCGATAAAAATCCGGCGCGGCAAATGACCGGAGCGTATATGCTTTTCTGCCGAACCGCAATTCGGTTCAGTCGAAACGCGTTTGGCGCCACGAGCTAGCGGCGCAAAAGGAATAGCACCAAACAATCGGAAAATGTCTCTAGTTCTTTCCATCGCGCGCGAAGAACCGCTCTGCATAAAAGCGAGCGCCGACGCGTCCGCCGCGTGGGGACGCAACGAAAAAGGATACGGCTTTTGCGATCGTGGCTCGATCGACTATGCCGCCGGCCAAAGCCTCGAGATCACTTTGAACATCGCCGTGCGGCCGAACGGCAAGTTTGCCGAGTTCGCGAATTTCCCGGTCGATCTCGAAACCTCCGGCGACTTGACCGACGACGGCGCTCCGGTGGGCGTGTATGCCGTAAAGCAAGGCAAGGCGACCGTGGCGATCATGGTTCCTTTTCTGCAAGACGAGCTGGATACGAACGTCGATCAACCGATCGACCTGGACCGCGTGTTGCTGGCGACGGGCACTGCCGCGCACGTGCGCATGAGCGTATCGGTAAAAGTGTGCGCGGCTGCCGCGGTAGCGGTTGACGACGTACCCGGCGAGCCCGCACCTCTGGTGCAGGCAAAAATCCCGGTGATGGTGCACGGAACGTCGCGCGTCCCGGCTTCGGCCGATGGTGGCGCGCGCCCAAGCGAGCCATTCGCCGAGCAAACCGTGACCGCGATCGTGTTTGCTCATGGCGCCGTCGTGCGGCTGGCGGAGATCGTAGTGGCGGGGCAAATACTGATCGTGCGGCATGGCGATTCGAACGAAGAGGCCGCTTGCCGCGTCGTTACCGTCAAAACTAATGCCGACGTGAAAAGTTTTGTCGAGCTGGAGTTCTTGCGCCCCGCACCAGGTTTTTGGGGCGCAGTTCTTCCGTCTGCAACTGGCGCGAAATCCACCGATGACGCTGAGACGGAAACGCATTCCGTCGCCGAGAATCTGAAGGCAGATACAATCGCGAATCCGGCGGCGCCCGTTCCCGCCACGCTTCCCAGCGGGTTGATTCCGGAAATCACGAAGAGCGGACCGGCGGCAACGGCGCGGCACGTTTTTTCAAAATTGCTGGAAGCTCCCTCGGCCATCGCTGGAACGTTTTTTCGGGAACGGCCGAAGGCGGACGATTCCGAATCCGACCCCGCTCCGGTCACACCGGTCGTTGACGAGACGGCATCGGTGGTGGGCGAGCAGGCGACGACCGCGCCCAAGAGTTCCCAGGGAACCGCTGACCAAGTGCCGACAGCGACTGGGCGGGCGCCGCTGGGCACGAAATCTTCGCGATTCGCCGCCGACGACGATCCGATACGATCGGCAATTGCGCGGGCCGCTGCCATCGCCGGAACCGCGGCGTTGGCAGAAACGCAACTCGCGGCCGAAGGCGCGCTAAATGCGGAGCACATGGCAGAGGTCACAGCCGAATCCGCGCAGGTTGCTGCTGACCCGGCGCGCAAAGCGGCGCAGGTAAATCCGGCACCCGCTCCGGACGAGAAATCTAATATCGCGGCGTCGCAAGCGTCCGCCGACGCGGCGTCTGGCGCCGAAGTGTTGGCGAAGACGGACATGGCTTTTGCATGGAGCAAAGAGAATGGTCCGAAACGATCACGCGCCGGCGCAATCGCCGCAGCCACGGCGGTTGTGCTCGTCGCGGCCGGCGGGATCGGCTTGTATCGTTGGCAACAGGTGACGAAGCCGGATGCAAATCAGGTTGCGGCGACGCGGCTGGGTTCTGGCACTTCCCAACCGACAGCAGATTCAGATCCTGCTCCAACCAACGGCGCGAACGCGCAGCTTTCGACACGTACGGCCGCCGCGGCTCGGGCTGGAGCGTCTGCCGGCGATGCAGCGGCAACCAACAAAGCAAAGAACGCAGGCGGCGTGCAACCAGGCGCAAATAAGGGATCGGCCGCCGCGAAGTCCCGAGCGGCTGCGCCGCCGGACGCATCGGCGGACATCGTTCGCGGACCTGAGGTCGCGGAAATGAGGATGTCATCGCCCACGGCCACGACGCGCTCGTCGAGCCAGACGGCGACGCCCGCGATGACATCCGAAATGCCCGGCGGCGCTGTGGGTGGCGCGGACGGCGGCATTGCGTCCGATTCTGAATCGAGCGGCCCGGCAGCGCCTCCTCCCACGCGGATGTCATCCGGCGCAACGCAACCGCGGCTATTGTCGGCACCCGCGCCCATATACCCGTATAGCGCGCGGGCCGAACATGTTCAGGGTGACGTTTCGGTGGACCTGCTGATTAGCGACGCAGGCCAAGTGGCGAGCATTACCGTAATTTCTGGTCCGGCGCTGCTGCGTGAGGCGGCCGTGGACGCGCTGGTACGGCGAAAGTACGCGCCCGCAATGCTCGACGGCAAGCCGATTTCGGCCCACATCGCGGTGACGATCCACTTCCAGCTTTAGTTCGCGTTCAAGAACGCAACAGCGCGCCTATTTTTCCGGCACGAAGTCCTGCGTGTCGCGGGTCGCCGACTTCGGCGATGAAAGCGACCCGATTGCGGCTACGTATAAACCTTCCGTCGGAGATGCCGCCAGTAGATCATCACCCGCGCCCGTGGACCGCACGATGGCTGTCTCGAACTCAGAGTGCGGAGTTTCGAGCGCGCTCCACATCCGGCCCGCGTCGGTTGAAACATATAGCCCGTTCGGCGTGGTGACTACGACGGAGGTTCGAGTGACGATCAAATCTTCAATCGTGAGTTCCGGAATCGGCGCTTGGCGCCAGGAAGAACCGGCGTCATGGGAAATGAAAAGGCCGTGATCGCTCGCGAAATAGGTTGCGCCGTCGGCGGCGATTTCCAGATGCGAGCCCATGCGCGCTTCCACAGGGAGCGTGCGCGCATCCCACGTTTTGCCGGAGTCGGATGAAATCGCGAGCAGGTGTGGCGTCGCAACCCACAGAACGCCGTCGCGAACGCGCACGGCCCGCGCGGGATCGCCTGGGTGAGATGGAAGCGGCGTCGCAATCCAAGTGGCGCCGCGATCGCGCGAAATGTACAGGCCGGATTCCGTGGCCGCGAACCATGCGTCATTTGAAAACGCAACGTCGTCCACGACCGCGCGCAACGGTGCAATCGTGCGCACCATCGCGGGCTTCGCGGTTACCGCAACTTTAACAGCGCGGCTGGAAGATGCGCCTGAAGTTCGCGAACCTGCACGCGCTGAGGCCACAGGCTTCTCGATCACTTCGTTCGCGGCCGTCCACACGCTTGCAGATTCATCGTAGTGCAGCAATCCGCCCGGCGCGGGAGCGGCCAACCAGCCATCCGGTGAAGAAAACACGCGGCGCGGCGGACCGAACTTCAATCCGTTACCAAGCGGAGACCAAGTGTGTCCCGCGTCGCGCGTTTCGAGCGCGGGTTCCACCGCGTTCGTGAGCACAACCAATTCCCAGCCCGGATGCGCCGGATCGGTGGCAAGATCCGCGATGCGGCGATGCGAAAAGCCATCGTTGGCGACGCGATAGGTTTGGCCGCCGTCCGCGCTGATTTCAACGCCCATGCGCTCGGTGCCCAAAACCAGGCGATCGGAATGCACGGGATCGATCAAAATCGAAAGAATGCTCCACGTGTCCGGCGTGATCACGCGCCACGTGACGCCGTCATCGGTTGTCTTCCATAATCCCAACGTCGTCGCAGCGTATACCGTCAATGGATTCTGTGGATCTTGGACCAGATGCACGGTGCGCCGCGAAGTGTTGGGGATGCCTTTGAACTTCACCCAATTCAAGCCGCCATTGTGACTCGAATAAATTCCCGAGCACGCGCTTGCGAAAACGTGATCGGGATCGCGCGGATCGACGCTCAGGCTCATCACGTCGGAATCTTCCACCATGCCCGTGTGAATCGGGTTCCAGGTTTGACCGCCGTCCGTCGTTTTCCAGGGAAGATGAAACGTTCCGGCGTAAATGGTGTTGGGATCGCGCGGATCAATCGCGATGGAATCGAAATTCACAAGATCGTCCTGACCTTCAGGCGAAATGCGCTCCCAGGTGCGGCCTGCATCGCGCGAGCGAAAAACTCCGTCCACCGCGCCCGCAACAAGCACATCGGGATTCGAGGGCGCGGCAACCAGCGCGCGCACGGCATGGCCTTCGAGACCGGCCGATTCCCAAGTGTGGCCGCCATCGCGGCTGCGCCAAACACCGCCGCCGGTGCCGCTGAGTTCCCAACTGCTCGCCAGCAACGTCTGGTGCGAGCGCGGATCAACGACGATCGCCGTCACCACGTGATCGTGTGAGGGCGCCACGCGCCCGACCTCAATCCAATGTTCCGCGCCATCGTCAGAGCGAAACACGTGGCCGTCCGAGGTGCCGATGAACATGGTTTGCGTGCCGCCCGGCACGGCCGCCAGCGACTCGACGTCGCCGCCCGGAGGTCCTACCGCTCGCCAATCCTGCGCTTTGGCCGTGACTGTCGCAGCCAGCGCCAATGCCAGCACCGCCCCGCACCACCGCAACGACCTCCGCATGCCTAACCTCCAGAAGCGTCAAGAGAGCTTCAAGACGAGGTTATCGAGCGGCGGCAATGCGGAATGCTGTACGGAGGGCTAATCGAGGTACAGGCTGAAGGAGCTGCCCAGACTGGTACCTTGCGGGCAAACGTGTAATTAAAGGCCTTAGAGTGTAGTGGTTACGCGGACTAGGACTAGGGTGCGATCGGCGCTCCAGAACGGACCGTTCTTCAAATCACAGATAATAAATGGCTTAGATTGGCGCTCGTTACGCCGACCATTGGCGTGGTTTGTGCTTCTCATTTTGTTACCAACTACGCAGGAAGCACGTAACACGGGGGCTTAGTGACTTCAATACTGCTACGAGTTGCAGTGATTTGGCTAGCTACGGCGGCGATTGCGACGCTGGCCCTGAGCCGAATCATGGGCACCACCGGTCGTTCGCAGAGCTAATCTAGCGGGAACGCGGCGGACCGGGCTGGGCTTCGAGTGCCTCGAAGCGTTTCGCAGTGGCGTCGAAATTCTGATCGCCATGTTTCACGATTTCGGGTTTGGCCGCCGCGAACGGCTCCTCACCGGGTATGCGTTCCAACCACCGCTGATGAGACAGCTTCTCGTGGTCTGAAAAATCCAGCCGCACAAGCAAGCAAATTCTATCGTCGCCGCCAGAGGTTTTGGCGGCTTCGTCATCTTTCTTGGCTTTTGCGTGGGACTTGGCGTCGCTTTTCGCTGTCTCCGCGGGTTCCGGGGCTTCCCGCTCGAATCTCACCAACAACTTGCGGTCAAGTCTAAACCCCTGCTTCCAGCCGTCGATGCGGTGGCGAGCCTTCTGCGCCGCTTCTTCGTCGGTGCCGAAATCGAAAATCAAAAATGTTTGTGCCATACATCTTGTATAGCGGTGCGGTGGCAAACGTGTCAAGCCACGCGGGGGGAATCCATCGCGTGTGGCGCGGGGTTGCGATTCAACCGGCATGCTAGCAGAATAGTTGTAGGAGAAACCGAACGTGATTTTTCAGATTAACGCTTCACGCCACGACACCGCCGCGCAGGGCCAAATGCCAAAAGTAGCCGCCGCGGTCGCGCTGCTATGTTTGACGCTGGGCATGGCCGGCTGCCGGCCGAGGCTGAAACACTTCCAGATGAATGGCGTGGTCGTCTCAAAGAGTACCGATACGCAGCAAATCACGGTATCGCACGACGACATTCCCGGATTCATGGCCGCGATGACCATGGCCTACACCGTGCGCGATCCGCACGGCATCGAGGAAGTGCAGCCAGGCGACCGCATCGTCGCCGACGTCGTCGTGCAATCGAGCAGCAATTATTGGCTTGAGCATATTCTGATCACCGACCAAAGCGGCCGTGGCAAGCCGCTGCCCGGTTCGAGTGTCACTCCGCTTGCGGCCGGCGCTGCCGTGCCGGATGTGCCGCTGGTGAATCAGGACGGAAAGACGATTCATCTCTCCGATTTCAAGGGTAAAGCTGTGCTCCTGACATTCATCTACACGCGCTGCCCCAATCCGGATTTTTGTCCGCGCGTCAGTGGCCAGTTCGCCGCGCTCAATAAACAGTTGGCGCAATCGCCGGCCGATTACGCGCGCACTCAGTTGCTGAGCATCAGTCTCGATCCTTCTTTTGACACGCCGCCGGTGCTGCGTAAATATGGCCTGGCGTATCTGAGCGGCGATGCGGCGGGCTTCACGCACTGGGAATTTGCCGTCACGTCACCCGACGATTTGAAACAACTCGCCAGCGCGTTCGATCTCGTATACTTCCAGCAGGACAACCAGATCGTGCACAGCATGGACACCATCCTGATTGCTCCTGACGGCACTGTTGCCCGCACATGGACCGACAACGATTGGACTACGCCGGAAATGCTGATTGCCGTAAAGCAAGCCGAAGCACCAGCCAGCGCGCAGAACAAATAGAAATTGGCCGGAGGAGAATTTCATGCAACGAAAAATGTTTGGGTTAGCAATCGCAGGTCTGGCGACCGTGCTGGCCGTCTCAGGCGAACAATCCGTACGAGCCATGCAGCCGGCGCGGTCCGGCCCGTCGAGCCAATCGAGTGAAAACAACCAGACGACGAAAACTCAGCGCTACGTACTCGCCGGCACCGTCCAGTCCATCGACCTGTCAAATCATCAAATCGTCGTCGACGGCGACGCCGTGCCAGGTTATATGGACGCGATGTCAATGCCCTACAGCGTGCCGGACAAAAACGCTATAAAGGCGCTGAAGGTTGGCGACGTGATTCACGCCGACCTTGTGGTGCAGGGCGACGACTCGCACCTTGAAAACATCACGGTTACAGGCCACGCGAAACCCAAGAGCTAATCGAGTGCTTCCCAAATTCCACTTGCCCCTGTTGTTCGCGGCCATCTTCCCGGCGTTGATCATGACGGCGTGCTCGAACGGAAAATCGTCAGCCGCTCAAATTGCGCGCGGTAAGGATATTTTCGACACCAGTTGCGCGCCGTGCCACGTGTCGAACAGCGTTCCGCTGCCGACGCAGCCACCGGACTTGGACGGCCTGTTCAAGAAATCGACGCTGCCGAGCGGCGCGCCCGCCACAGATTCGCAAGTGCGAAAAACGATCACCGAAGGCCGCGGCGTCATGCCGCCATTCGGACCCGTGATCCACGACGAAGATATGGACGCGCTGATCGCGTATCTGCACACGCGATAAAGCCGCGCCGGCATCTCGCCGCCGCGCCGAGTATCTGCGCGCGGCTTCGACGGCGATCAAAATCGAATGACGTTGAAACTGCGCGCTCAGGCACGCTATTCTGATTTCGCGGGGCGCCAGGCTGCGCGGCGCGCGTCTCTATAAATGTTCCAGTTGCGACAAAAAACGATTGCGATTCTCGCGCTCCTCGCCCTACTGCTGGGCGTGATCCCTTCTCTGGCCGGCGCCTTGCTGGCGATGCCCGCGCCCGCCGCCTGCTGCCAATCGAATATTTGCCCGATGCATCGCGTCGCGAAATCGCACGGCCGGCCGTTGTGCGGCTTGCATCGTCCCTACGAAGCGTCGCTTTGCAACATGGACTGCTGCCACTCGCAGACAGACCACGCACTGAGCGGCACTCCGTTTGTGCTGACCCCGGCCGGCGCAATCTCAGCGCCCGCGCTTTTTGCTTTCGCATTTTCACCGCGCTTCGATTCCCTTCTGAGCACCGCGCGTGAAGTTACACCTCCGCCTCCTAAAAGCCTCCTCACCTAATCGCGCACCAAGCACTGCCGGCTCGCACGATCGCGCGCCAGGGCCGTTGCCCCGCTGTTCGCGGGACCAAAGCCGTGGGGCCGTGCCGCCGGCTTTCTGGAAAAAATTGGCGAGGTGAAGGATGTTGAGACGGATTTTTGTTTTCGTAATGCTGCTCGTGGTGTTGGTGTCCACCGGCGCGGCTATCGTGCGCGCGGATATTTTCGCCACCGTGCGCGGCATCGTGCACGATCCGCAACACAGGCCCATCGCGGGCGCAAAAGTTGTGCTCGCATCGGCGACGTCCAGCTTTTCCCTGACGGCCACAACCGATCAAGACGGCGCGTTCACATTCAATCCCGTCCCGCTTGGCGATTACAAAGTGACCGTGAGCCAGACCGGCTTTGCGACCACGAGCGAAACTCTCACCGTCGCATCCGCGTCATCGCCGATTCTTCATTTTCCGTTGAACATTGCCACGGTCAATCAAGCCGCGACTGTCTCGACCTCCGCGGCAACCGCCAACTTGCAATCGGTTACGCCCACAACGCTGGTGGACCGCACGGACATCGCCGAAACTCCCGGCGCCGATCGCACCAACAGCCTCGCGATGATCACCGATTACGTTCCCGCCGCCTACGTGACGCACGACATGCTGCACATGCGCGGCGGCCATCAAGTTGATTGGCTGATCGACGGCGTACCGATCCCCAACACGAACATCGCCACAAATCTTGGCCCGGTGATCGATCCGAAAGACGTCGATTATCTTGAGGTGCTGCGCGGCAGCTATGACGCCGGCTACGGCGATCGCACGTACGGAATTTTCAACGTCGTGCCACGAAATGGCTTCGAGCGCGACGACGAGGCCGAGCTCGTCACCAGCTTCGGCAATTGGGATCAGACCAACGATCAACTCAATCTCGGCGGCCACACCGAACGCTTCGCCTATTACGCCAGTCTGAATGGAAATCGCAGCAATTACGGATTGCAAACGCCGATCGGCCAGGTTTTTCATAACGCCGAAAACGGTGGCGGCGCTTTCCTCTCGCTGATCTTCAACGCCGATCCGAAAAATCAGCTTCGCCTGGTCGCTTCGATGCGCGGCGATTATTATCAAATTCCCTACGATCCGGAGCCCAACGCGTCCTTCGATAGCAGTCAGCTTCGCGACGCCGAACGCGAGAGCGATGCCTACCTCGCGTTCACCTGGACGCACACGTTCAATCCGAATCTCCTGCTCAACGTTTCGCCCTTCTATCATTACAATAAGGCCGACTACGCTGGCGGCCCGGACGATTCCCCGGTAATCACCGACGTCAATCAATCCGCCAATTACGCCGGCGTGCAAGCCGCCATGAACGCCACGATCGCGCGGAACGACGTGCAATTCGGCACATACGGTTTCGCGCAGCACCAGAATAATTATTTCAGCAACACCTTCACCGACGGTACTCCGAACGATGCCCCTTCGTCGGGCGCACTCACCGGCGCCCTGTGGGAGGAATTCATCACCGATAAATTTAGAGCGACCTCGTGGCTCACGGTGATCGCCGGCCTGCGCGAATCCCACTTCGATTCTCCCGCGCTGCCAAATCAAGCGGCCGTGGTGGAGAACGCGACCGATCCCCGCTTCGGACTCGCCGTCAGAATCCCGCGCGTGAATTGGGTCTTTCACGCTTTCTACGGCGATTTTTACCAGGCGCCGCCGCTGGTCACCGCTACAGGCCCGTTGATCAGTCTTGCCGGCAACGCGGGCCTGGCATTCGCGCCAATTCACGGCGAGCGCGATGAAGAGCACCAATTCGGCGCCACGATTCCACTGCGCAAATGGACGCTCGACGCCGACACGTTCCAAACGCGCGCGAAAAACTGGCTCGATCACAGCAACATCGGCGAATCGAATCTTTTCTGGCCGCTCACCTGGGACGGCGCCTTGATTCAAGCCTGGGAACTCACGCTCGCGTCTCCGCGTTTGTGGAATCGCGGCCAATTCCATCTGGCATATTCAAATCAAATCGCGCGGGCCCGCGGACCATTCACGGGCGGCCTGGTCTGCGCCGACCCGGCCGATCCCGAGTGCGAGCCGCCGCCGGCCTATGCGCCCGTCGATCACGATCAGCGCAACACTTTGAACGTTGGTTTCAACGCCACTCTGCCGTGGCATGCCTTCGCCGCGACGAACGTGTACTATGGCTCGGGCTTCACCAACGGAGATCCGCAGCCGGGCACTCAATATCCCAGCGATTACTTACCGGCGCACACCACATTCGATCTTTCGCTCGGAAAGAATTTCGGCGAAAAATATTCGATATCCGTCAGCGATCTGAACGTCACCAATCGACGCGTGCTGCTTGACAACAGCCTTACCTTCGGCGGTTTCCATTTCAACGATCCGCGACAGATTTACGTCGAATTCCGCTATCGATTCCACTATTGAACGCACGCGGAAACTGGCGGCCAAACACGCCAGTGCTCGCGAATTTCCCCATCCGAATTGCATGAGTTCGCGTATTATCGACGGAGAGATTCGTCATGGCCGCCAAACGGCCGTTGTTCCGCGCGGTGCAGGCACGGAGGGGATGAACACGATGCGAATCAGGCCTGAGAAGAACCTGACATATTCCGACGTTACGCCCAAAAGCGTCTACCTGGGGCGCCGGAAATTCCTGACGGGAATGCTCGCCGCCACCGGCGCTGCTGCCGCGTGGAAAGGCATCGAAGCCCTCGCTCCCGGTAGCGTCGAAGCGTCAACCACCAGGCCGATCAGCGGGCTCACCAAGTGGCCCTACAGCACCACCGAGCCGGAAACGCCGGAAAAAATCGTCACCACGTACAACAATTTCTACGAATTCGGCACCGACAAGAGCGATCCTTCGAAAAATGCGCAAAATTTCAACACCTCCGGTTGGAACGTTCGCGTGGAAGGCGAAGTCGCAAAGCCGCGCACATTTTCGCTGGACGATCTGATGAAAGTCGCGCCGCTCGAAGAGCGTATCTATCGCCATCGTTGCGTGGAAGGCTGGTCGATCGTCGTGCCGTGGATCGGCTATCCGCTCAGCAACATCGCCAAGCTCGTGCAACCGACGCCCAAAGCGAAGTTCGTCGCCTTCCAGAGCTATTACGATCAGCGCCAGATGCCTCGCGGCCCGTTCGCCGGAATTCAACTTCCATACCTCGAAGGCTTGCGCCTCGACGAATTCATGAATCCGCTGGCGCTGCTGACATTCGGAATGTACGGCGAAACATTGCCCAACCAGGATGGCGCGCCGGTGCGCATCGTGCTTCCGTGGAAGTACGGCTTCAAGAGCGCGAAGTCGCTGGTCAAGATTACTTTCGTGAAGGACCAGCCACCCACCGCCTGGAATCTCGAAAACGCGCACGAGTACGGCTTCTATTCCAATGTAAATCCCAACGTTGACCATCCGCGCTGGAGCCAGAAAACCGAACGCCGCCTGACCGGCAGTATTTTTGCCGGCCGAATTCCCACTCAGATGTTCAACGGCTACGGCGATCAGGTCGCCAGCATGTACAACGGCATGGACCTGCGAGTGAATTTTTAGTTGTCGTTATCTAAGGCCGGAGCTCTCGTCTGGCCGCTTCAGATTCGGATCGGCCGCGCATTCGTTCGTGGCATTTGCAAAATAAAATCTAGAGGAGCCAGCTGACGTGAGCGTCGCGAATTCCATTTTGACCAGCAAGTGGACCAAAGTGTTCGTCTTTCTGCTCTGCCTCGCTCCCGTCGGCTTTATCGTCTGGAACGTCCTTCACGATCCCACGGCGCAAGCCGACCCCGTCGCATTCATCACGCACCGCACCGGCGATTGGACCATTCGCTTCATCGTCATCACGCTCGCAATCACGCCGCTGCGGAAGATTCTGCATCTGCCGCAACTCATCCGCTTCCGGCGTATGGTCGGCCTGTACGCGTTCTTTTACGTTTTTCTTCACTTCTCCACATGGATTGTGCTTGACCACTACTTCAACTGGTCGGAAATGTGGGCCGACGTCTTGAAGCGCCGCTTCATTACCGTGGGCTTTTCAGCGTTCGTGCTGATGATTCCGCTGGCGATTACCTCCACAGCCGGCTGGATCAGGCGCCTCGGCGGCAAGCGCTGGCAACGCCTTCACAAATTGATTTACGTGATCGCGATCCTCGGCGTGATTCACTACGCGTGGCTCGTGAAGTCCGATGAACGCAAGCCGATCTTCTACGGCACATTGGTCGGCCTGCTGCTGGCCTATCGCCTCTACACGTGGACCACGAATCGCTACAAGCCCGTCCCCGGGCGCGCCGCCGCACCGCCTGAAAAACTCGAAACCGCCGAGACGCACAGCTAGTCGGCCGGCGGCGGCCTCTCAAGCATTTGTGGCGGCGGAGTTCGCCTCGGCCCCATTTCAATCCGCCACTTGCCGGCGTTCCCGGCTTCGGAAACCATTTCGAATACTAACTTAGCGATTGACAATTCTAGCTACTTCAGCTAAGATGCTACGTGTACACTGAAAAATCCATTCGAATTGTTTCCGCCCCGTTTTCCCTCCCCTCTGCACGCGTTGCTACCGATCTCTCATTTTTCCCACAACCCGTTTGTTTTCAATCGATTCCACACTGCTCAAGCACACTTTTCCCGCAAGTCACATATTTACATTCACTTACAAACTGGGTACGGGGGTGGGTGTATGGCCAGAGCTTCCCCCTACATTCCATTGCACTTGCCCGTCCCCATTCCTCATGGTACCCTCAGCGAATAAAAGGCGAAGCACTTTCAGGAGGCTTTGTGCGCAATTCGCTCGCTGTCCGCACGGCGAAGTCGGATTCGCTTGCGACTGTTGAAGAAATTATCGCGTCGCTCGCCGAACGCGATCGCTCCGGCGAAGTCTTGACCGCCGTACGCCAAATTCCGGCGCGCGAAGCGCGCTTCGCCGCAATGCCGCCGTGGGTGCGCAAGGAATTGGCCGCCGCATACGCCGCGAAGGGCATCGCGCGGCTTTACACGCATCAGGCCGCGGCTGCCGAAATCGTGCGCGCCGGAAGAAATGTCGTCGTCGTAACGCCCACCGCGTCCGGAAAAACAATCTGTTACAACTTGCCGGTGCTCAACGCGGTGCTGGAAAATCCAGACACGCGCGCCCTCTATCTTTTTCCCACCAAGGCCCTCGCGCAGGATCAACTCGCCGAGCTGCACGATCTCTCCGCACGCCTGGAAGACCGCTTCGGCGTATTCACCTACGATGGCGACACTCCATCCGATGCGCGGCGCGCGATTCGCGAGCGCGGACACATCGTGCTTTCAAATCCCGACATGCTGCACACCGGCATTCTGCCGCACCACACCAAGTGGACGCGCTTGTTTGAGAATTTGCGCTACGTTGTCCTGGATGAGCTGCATACCTACCGCGGCGTTTTCGGCAGTCATCTGGCCAATGTGCTGCGCCGGCTGAAACGCATCGCGCGCTTTTACGGCTCGGAGCTGCAATTCATCGCATCGTCGGCGACGATCGCAAATCCCGTTGAATTGGCGTCGCGTCTCACGGAATCGCCGTTCGAGGGCATCGAAGAAAATGGCGCGCCGGCGGCGGCGAAAACTTTCGTGTTCTATAACCCGCCGGTGATCAACAAAAATCTCGGAATTCGCCGAAGCTACATCAACGAATCTTCGCGCGTGGCTCAGGAATTTCTGCAGCACGGATTGCAAACCATCGTCTTCGCCAATAGCCGCCTGCACACGGAAATCCTGCTCACCTATTTGAAGCACGCCAATCCCGCCGGCGTGGCGCAGGCCGAACCGATTCGCGGCTATCGCGGCGGCTACTTGCCCGGCGAGCGGCGCGAGATTGAGCGTGGTCTGCGCGATGGCCGCATTCGCGGCGTGGTTTCAACAAGCGCGCTCGAGCTTGGAATCGATGTTGGCTCGCTTGACGCCGCTGTGATGGCGGGTTACGCAGGCACAATCGCCGCTACGTGGCAGCGCGCGGGGCGGGCGGGGCGGCGCAAAGGCACTTCGTGCGCCGTGCTGGTGGCATCGTCGGCGCCGCTCGATCAATTCATCGTGAAGAATCCGGATTATTTTTTCGGCCGCGCGCCGGAGCACGCCTATGTGCAGCCCGATAATCTGGAAATTCTGGTGAACCATTTGAAGTGCGCCGCGTTCGAGCTGCCGCTCTCGCCCGAGGAAACTTTCGGCGGTGTCGATCTGCCCGCGCTTTGCGGGCGCTTGGAAGAAGCCGGCTTCATGCATCGCTCGGGCCAGCATTGGCATTGGTCGAGCGACGCGTATCCGGCCGACACGGTTAGCCTGCGCTCGGTGACATCGGACAATTTCGTGATCGTGGATATGACGGGCGAAACCGAAGTGATCGGCGAAGTCGATTTTTCAAGCGCCCTCACCACGGTTCATCCCAAAGCCATCTATCTGCATCAGGGGCTGCAATATCACGTGGATCGCCTGGATTTCGACGAGCGGAAAGCATACGTGCGCCGCGTGGATGCCGATTACTATACCGACGCGATTCGCTATTCGCAGGTGCGTGTGCTGGAATCGGCGGCCGAGGCGCGCCTAACCGTTTCCGATTCGGGCGCCGGTCTCGACGCCGCGAAATCGCACGGCGATGTGCAAGTGCGCTCTCAAGTGGTGGGCTTCAAGAAAATAAAATTCTTCACCAACGAAAATGTCGGTTCCGGCAAACTCGAATTGCCGGAAAACGAAATGCACACCACGGCGTTCTGGCTGACTCTTGAGCGAGCGCTTGTGGAATCGCTTCCCTTCCCGATTCGCGAGCGGCAGAACGGCATGTTCGGCTTGCTCCATGCCCTCGAATCCGTCGCGACGTTGCTGCTCATGTGCGATCGCCGCGATCTCGGCACAGCCATCGGCGAAAAAGCTCCCACGCCCGGTCACGAACGCGAACCCGGCGAAGATGACGCCGCGGCAGGCGAGTTCGGAACGGCCGCGCCCGTGTCGGTCGAGGCGATCGGAGCCGCTGCCGATGTGATCTCCGGCCATCCTTCCGATTGGGCGCTTGGCGCGATGGCTGACGCCGTATTCTTCGAGCCGAATTTGTTTATCTACGATGCGTATCCCGGCGGCATCGGTTTTTCCGAACCGTTGTTTCGCGCCTGCGATCTACTGCTGGCGCGAACGCGTGCGCTGATCGAAAGTTGCGAGTGCGAAGCCGGCTGTCCCTCGTGCGTTGGCCCCGCCGGTGACCGCGGCGAAAAAGCCAAAGAAGCGGCGCTGGCGATTTTGAGCCGCCTCGGCGCCACCGCCGGCAACGCCGTGACGAGGCCGCGCTCTTGAGCGAATTCTTCAGCGAAAAGTTGTCGCAATTGGCGGCGCTGCGGCCCCCGCGCCGCACGCGAGGAAGTGCGCTTGAAGATGAGCGCGAACGGCCGCATTCCCGCCGCGACATCACCGCCGAATGGGCCGCGCTCGCTGACTTGCTTGGCGCCAAGGTCGCGAACAATCGACATGGCGAACATTTGACCGTTCGGCGATGGCACGCGAAACCCGAAGAATGCCTGCCTTTGGCGCGCGCGCTGTCGCTCCTGTTGCCGCCCGCGCTCGGCACCGGCGATAACGCCGCGCAACTGGCCGAAGATCCGTCGAAATGGCTTTTTCTCGATACGGAAACCACGGGGCTCGCCGGCGGCACGGGCACGTATGCGTTTCTCGTCGGCATTGCGTGGTGGGACGCCGGAGGCCTCGAGGTCGAGCAATTCTTCATGCGGGATCACACCGAAGAACATTCCGTGCTGCTGGAATTGGCCGCGCGCATGGCTGAGCGGCCCGTGCTCGTGACGTTCAACGGCAAAAGTTTCGATTGGCCTTTGCTTGAGACGCGCTATCGAATGACGCGCGCCATTCGCACGCCCGTGCCGGCGGCGCATCTCGATTTGCTGCATCCCGCACGGCAACTTTGGCGATTGCGATTGCCGTCGGTGCGGCTCACGGATCTCGAGCGCCATGTGTTATCCGAAACCGGACCACTCGATTGGACGCGCCGCGGCGATCTTGATTCCGCGCTGATTCCACAACTTTATTTCGATCATTTGCGCGGCGATGGATCGGCTCCGCTGGCAACCGTTTTTCGGCACAACGAAATGGATTTGCGCGCGCTGGCTGCGCTGTCGCGAAAAATCTGTGCGTTGCTTGGCGGTGAACTCGAAGCGCCCGCCGATCGCACGCCGGAGCGCGCGCTCGATCTGTACGGAATGTCGCGATTGCTCGGACGCCGCCGCGACGCGCGCGCCCAGCCCGCGTGCGAATTGGCGCTCGATACCGGTTTGCCCGCCGGCGTTGCGCACATGGCGCAACGCGAGCTTGCGAATATGGCCAAGCGCCAGCGCGATTACACACGCGCCGCCGCTATCTGGGAGCAATTAGCCGCCGCACGAGGTGCAAGCGCCGCCGAATCGGCCATCGAAGCCTGTGAACAATTGGCGATTCATTTCGAGCATCGCGAGCGCCTGCCGGCACGCGCGGCGGAATGGACCGAAACCGCGCTGCGTCAATTACGCGCGGCAACCAGACTCGAGCCATCACGCGCGCGCCGCCTTGAAACGCGGCTTGGACACCGCCAGCAGCGATTAGCGCGAAAAGGCGCGCGCTTGGGACTCGAATCGCAAGCTGATTAGCGAATTGCGATTTCTAAGATTCGATCTCCAGATTTCATTCGCGAGATTTGACAGATTTCGTTCGCGAGATTTGAGTCGTAAGTTTTGACTGGTAACTTCGCAGGAGGGCGACGCCAGCGCCACGCGCTAGCGAACTGACGCAGCGACGGACGAACTTGAAGGCGCGGTGATCGGCGGAACAAACGTGATGCGTGTCGGAGCGGAATCCACGGGCAGCGGAGCAGTTCCGAGCGCGGGCCAGCCAATGGCCTTTGAGATGCGATCGAAAACTTCGCGCGTGGTTCCTTCGGCGGAAAGACATTCGCTGCCGGCGCAACGCAGGAAAACGCCGCCCGCCGGAGTGTCGAAGGAAAAGAAATTCGGACGGCGGTATAGGTTTGTGCGCGTCGAATCTTTCGCTTCAAGCACATCGCTGTAGTAATCGAAAAACTGCGCGGCATCCGCATCGCTCGTCAGGCGCAAACGGAAAACGAGCAAGTCTCGTTTGGTTTGTTGGTTCTCGAAAATCGCGTAACAGTCTCCCGCCCATGTCGGCGCGATGCTCAGAGCCTGCGGCTCCTTCAGAAATTGCTTCAGCACTTCCTGCAAGCCGAATTCCCCCATCAGATTTTCATCGAGCTTCTTCCATTCCACGGGAAGCAGCGCGGAAAAATCGGGAAGCACGACGGGCGCGCGCGTCACCCCGCTCAAATAAAGTTCCGGATGCATGATCTGCTGCGTCGAAGCCGGCGGATTCGCGAACACGCGTCCGAAATCGGGCCAGCCATTTGTGGCTTTCAAGATGGCCTGTGTGAAACTCATGCCCGCGAGATACGGAAACAACAGCTCGTCGCGCAGCACCATCGGCGCTTTTGAAAGCAGCGGGCTATCGGCGGCGTCGCCCACAACGAGCGAAGGGTCGATCGACGGAAGATCGCGCACTCCTTTGCCTTGATCTCGCAACATGTAATCGAGCATCGCCGCCACCGCCGCGCCCTCAAGCACGGCGTCGCGCGCGAGCTCTGCGTCGTCGTTGGGCTTCGCGGCATCGCGCCACGCATCAATGTGATAGTGCTGATCCTGCAACGCATGAGTCAGTTCGTGCGCCATGATCATTTTCAATTCCGCGGGACTCGTCCAATCGGAGATGAAAAACTCCTGGGAATCGGGATCGTACAGGCCGGCGATCTGCTCGGTCAGAATGTCGTTCAGCGTTTTTTCGAGCGGAAAATCTTTCGGCAGCAGGCCGAACATTTCGAGCGTCCGCTGATCGGCATAATCTTTCGCGGAGTCTTTCTCTTTTTTCTCTTCCGCCAGCAAGTAGGCGCGAATCTCTTCGCGCGAACGGAGACTCTTTTTCACGGGGTGAAGAATCGGCATGGAAAGCAACTTGCTCATTTCGGCCAGAACTTCGTCGGCTGTCGCGAAAAAATCCGCGTCGGGAGCAGTGGATGGAGCGGAAGCCGAAGGCGCGGCCGGCGGAGCGGAGGATTGAGAAGGCGGCCGCGAAGACGACACGGGCGGCGTGGGCGACTGCTGAGCGCGAGCCGTGGCGATCAGAGGCATCGCGACGCACAGGATCACGAACGTGCGGAGCCGCAACTTCGACATCAGGTTGGATTTAGTTGGCAGAGTCAGGGCCTTATCATCGGCTTCAGGTGAGCGTTCACATCCGCCTTCACATCAGCGCCGGCAACACGGTTGGAATTTCGCGGGGCCGAATTTGGGCACCAATTGCGTCCGGCGAAATTGCTAAGGCTTGCTGTGTCCGAGAACGTTCGTTTCTCGCGGTTTCCATGCCACATCTTCCCACGAGAAAGTGTCGCGCACCATGCGCGAGCACTGGTCAGGATGGTCATTATCCGGCTTGGCGCAGAACGTCAAGTGGACACCCGAAGCATCTGTTACGTAGCTGCTCTGCGGCAACAGGTCGGAGTTCCAGACCTGGTGCAATTCCTGGCCGTCGAAATACCACACGGTGAACAGGCCCGTCTGCTCATCATCGGTACGGCCAGCAACCGTCATAAAAACCGTTTCGGGAGCAACGATCGGGACGAGAGCCAGATACTCGTCGTAAAACTTCGCAGGGTCGTAAGTATCGATCTTGCCTACCAAAGCCAAGTGTCCGGCAACCCCGGCATATAGGCGCACGGCTGATGGTCCCGCGAGCCCGAAATTGGCGACCAAGGCATAAGTTGGAACGCCCCCGGCGAGTTCGACGACCTCGTAGTCTTCGCCTGTCGCCGTGTCGGTCGATACGAGCGAAGCGAGCGTCTTGTTGACGTTCCCGAGATTCGGCGACCCTGTGACGTTGAGTTCTGGAAGGACCATCGAATCGAGCGACTCGAGCAATTTCGTCTCGAGTGCCTCAGCGCCTGGATCAGCGGCTTGCCCTATTTGGGCTGCTTCGCGGTCACCGGCCAGTTGCGTAGCCATCTTGTGGAAGTCCGCAGGGGATGTGCTGGCCTGCGCGCGAGCTGCCAAGGCATGCCCGAGCATCAACCCCAAAACCATGGAACCGGCGAATAGAGCGCGCTTCACGTATCGAGTATATTCGAACCGCAATGTGCTGGGCAAATCGAAGCGCCAGTGAGCCATCCAGCTACTTGACTTTTGCTTCATTATTGAAGACTCGACAGGTCACCGGTTTTTTTAACCCGCCAGCGTCGCTGCGCATCGTACACGTTCCGGTTTCTTAACAGAATGGTTACCTGATACAATTGTGAAGCTTCGGATCGCCATACCGGGGTAAACCATGCATGCGGGCTCCTGTCTTCGGAAGGCACGCGAGCAGTTAGGTTTGACGTACCGCGATGTCGAACGCGCCAGCTACGACCTTGCGTCGCAGCACGGTCGAACTGAATTTATCGTTCATCTAAGCCGTCTGGCCGACATCGAAAATCGCGAGGTCACTCCCAGCCTCTACAAACTTTACGCTCTGGCCGCGATCTACCATCTCGATCCGCGTGAAATCTGCCGCTGGTACGACGTGCCATTCGACAAGCATTTTGCCGACAGCACGCATCTTGCTGCTCCCTCGACCCATTTGGCGGCTCCCCCGAGTTCCATGCATTTGCCGCTGCGATTCGATCCCGGCTTTGACCCGGGGCGCACCGAACAACTTTCCCGGATGGTGGAACGCTGGGCAGAGTTTGAGGGCGTGCTGCTCAACGGCCCGCAACGCTATCGCTACGGCTACATCGGCCTTGAGGACCGCATGATGTACCCGCTGCTCAGGCCGGGAAGCCTCGTACTGGTCGATCCGGCGCTGCGGCAGGTGCGAAATTCCGGATGGACCAATGAGTATGACCGCCCCATGTATTTCATTGATGCGCGGGATGGTTATCGCTGCGGCTGGTGTTTACGAGACGGCTGGTCGCTCAGCCTGCAGCCGCATCCGCTGTCGACATGCAAACCGGAAGTGTTGCGCATGCCTCAGGAAGCTGAAATCGTGGGGCAGGTGGTGGGTGTGGTTATGCGGCTCTTCGAACGCTAAGCTCGGCTTCAATCATTTCCAAGAGTAGCCTCAGATTGGAGGCGAATAGATCGTAAAGATATTGCGGCAGGCCGCGCGGTTCGAGTTCCTCGTATCGTTCACGGTTGCGCCACAAAGACAGATTTTCCTCAATTCCACCTTCGAGAGCAGCCAAGGAAATTCGCAAATCCCATACCTGCTGCGCAAGCGGCGTTTCCATAACCTGCGCGAACAACTCCTCATGGCAGTGTTCCAAAGCAAGCTGCACGGCGGCATCGGAATAAAGCGATGCCAAGCCGTCGTGGCGATACCGATCGTGATCGTCGGCGCGCAATGAGCTGACGTAGATCAACCGGCCATAACTATTCGGGACGGATGCGAGCGAGTGGCGGGTGAAATCCTCCACCACTCTGCGGCTCTGGCGAAATCGATCAAGCGATTCCATTTTCTCCGTCCGTTCCGTTTTCTGAACCTTTTTCAGGCTACCTGAACACTTCTGGAGCGCCCTGCCAAAGTCCCGCGCCAGGAGGGTTCAAACCCATGAAAAAACTAGCAACGCTTTTGCTGGCCGTGACCTTGGCGACGATCATCGTACTCCCTGTTGCCTCACATATCAATCACTCTTCTAGCCAACGTGTTTTGACGGCTGACGAGGGGGGACCGAATCCCCCGCTTCCGCCCCGCGCCGCCTGACGAGACGGCGTCACCGCGGTCAAAAGATCAAAGACACATTCGAACGGGGGGTTCGTCGATGCGAACGTGAGGGAGTATCGCATCTCACATTTTACTACGATGAACCCCTCTGGCGATGCACATGAGCCGTCTGATTTACGCGCTCTGGGCCGTAACAAGCAGCCTAGAGATTTTGGTATGTGGCCTAGCACCGCCGCCGAGGCCTGCATAGAAAGCTCCCAGTTTTCACGGCGTGTGTAAAGGTTCTGGTGGAATGCGGCACAAGGCGTGGTCGGCGCCTGTGTCCTGGCCATCCGGGCCGCGGCCTTGAGAAAGCGATTTCCTCCCGGCCGTCCCGCTCCTATTCTGTTACCCGTTGCAGCCTATCGGGAACTTTCCCGGACACTCAACACAAAATTGCGGGCGCTTAATGCGCGCCTGCTAGAGGTTTCCGAACCAGAACGACACCTCGTCGATGTCCAACGGGAGCAATAACGGTTGCGAATCAGCGGTGTCTCGCGCCCATGCCGGGCAGCATCGTGGCTCGGCACCAAGAGTACGTAAATATTTGCGTTAAGTACTGTGAAGTTAATTGTGATACAGTGGAACTTCGGCGATGCACCTCAACCATCTGAATTACGCGATCTGGTTGGTGACAACAGGGCTCGAAGTTTTCGTGTGCGTCCTCGCCTATCGGCGCGGCCTGCAACGGAGGCTCCCGTTTTTCACGGCCTATCTCACCGTAGTGCTGGTATCGGCAGGAGTTCGATGGGCGGTATACCGAGTATTCGATTTCGGGTCGTGGGCGGCGTATGACGCCGCGTGGATCGCAAGCGCGATTACACTGACCGCGCGAGGACTTGCCATTGGCGAATTGTGCTTTCGCCTGCTCTGTGCTTATCGCGGCATATGGGCATTGGCCTGGCGAATTCTGCTGGCTGTGTCATGCATGTTCCTGCTTCACGCCGCTGTCGAATCGGCCTCCAGGCCGTACTGGCTGGGCACGTTCGTCCTGGCTCTCGACCGTGACCTGGAACTGACCGCCACCGGGGTGCTAATCGCCTTGCTGCTGATCGGACGCTATTACACGCTTGAGATCGATTCGCTGGAACGCCGAATCGCCGGCGGATTCTGCTTCCTATCGGCAGTCATCGTGATGAGCAACGCCGCGATGCTACAATCCGCGATCGTGCATCCTCCCGGTTGGCTCGGCTACCACGCGTGGTTGGCGCAGGTACAGACATGGTGGAATTCGGCGCAAGGCCTTGCCACAGTGTGCGTGTTGGTGGCGTGGGCGGCGGCACTGAGGAAATCTGTTCCCGCCGTTCGCCCCACTCCCGTCTTATTGCCCGCCTCGATCTATCGCGAGCTTTCTCCGGCGGTTAATTTTCGGTTGCGAGCGATGAATGCGCGACTGCTGGAGTTGTTGAAGTCATGAACGAGATGCTGCTATTCATCGCCTTCGGACTGTTCGTGCTGGTTCTGCTGGCGGTGCTGCTGTGGCCGCGCCGTGGGGGCCAGATGGACGCCGCCGAACGCGGCGAATTGTTGAAGCTTGCGCCCGAAGACCTGGCGCCGCGCCATGCAAAATATTTCCCGTTAGTGCGGCGCGCGCTCGACGGTTCGGACCTGGCCGAACTCGGAACACGCGTACCCCGAGCGATGCGCGGCAAACTGCGGGCCGAGCGGCGCAGGGTCGCGCGGCGCTACCTTGAAGGCCTGCGCGAGGACTTTGTGCGACTCGAACGGTTCGGGCGCATGGTTGCCGCTCTCTCGCCGAAAGTGGAATCGCGGCAGGAAGCGGAGCGCCTGCGGTTGGGCGTTCGATTCCGGTTGGTTTACGAACTGCTCTCGCTGCGCCTGGCAATTGGCCAGATGCCGGTCCCGCAGTTCGAGCGGCTGACGCAGCTCGTGGGCAGCCTGGCGACGCGCCTTGAAGCATCGATGGCGAGCCTGATCGAACCGGGTACCTCGCAAGCCAGCGCGAATCTGGGCGCTTGACGCCGGCGAGCTCGCATCGCCCTTCTCCGGCAGACGCGGCGCGATTTATTTCATCTGCCGTTATCAATACAAGCAACGCGAATGGCGGATGTGCCATCCGCGATTTGCGTCTCCCCTATAATGTCTGCACCGAGGGTGGCGCGTGAATAAGGGCAAAATCCTGGTGGTCGACGATGAGGAGGCGATCCGCGAGGTCGTCTCTACAATGCTTGAAGCGCAGGGCTACGAGTGCGCGACGGCGGCCAACGGGCGTCTAGCGCAATCCCACCTGGAGCGAAACGTTCCCGACCTTGTGCTGAGCGACATGGTGATGCCGGAAATGGACGGCATCAAGCTGCTCGAATGGGTGCATCAGCACGAACCCGACGTTCCCGTAATCTTAGTCACGGCGATGCACGACATCGCGATCGCGCTCGAAGCCATACGGCGCGGAGCCTACGATTACATCCTGAAACCATTTGAGAAAGATCAGCTTTTTCTGAGCGTGCGGCGCGCGCTGGATCACCGGCGGCTGGTGCTTGAGAATCGCAAGTACCAGAGCGATCTCGAAAGGCTCGTCGAGGAGCGCACCGGACAACTGAAGGGCACGCTGCAGCAGCTCGAACAGTCGTATGACGACACGCTCGAAGCGCTCGGCGGCGCGCTCGACTTGAAGGACGCCGAGACGGAGGGGCATTGCAAGCGCGTGACGGCATTCACGATCGCGATTGCGAAGGCCATGAAGGTGCCGGCGCAAAGTCTGCCGGTGATCGCGCGGGCCGCGTTCTTGCACGACATCGGGAAAATGGCCATTCCGGATAGCGTGCTGCGCAAGCCCGGGCCTTTGACCGAAGACGAAAAGCAAGTGATGCGCACGCACTGCGAGATCGGCTACAACATGGTGACCCGCATTCCATTTTTGCGAGAAGCGGCGCAAATCGTGCTTGCGCACCAGGAATATTTCGACGGAACTGGTTACCCGCGCGGATTGAAGGGCGACCAAATTCCACTGGGGGCGCGGATTTTCGCCGTGGCGGACGCGCTGGACGCCATGGTCTCGGATCGGCCATACCGCAAGGCTTTGTCGATTGAGCATGCGCGCGGCGAGATCAAACGCTGCTCGGGCACGCAATTCGATCCGCGCGTGGTTGAGGTTTTTCTGGCGCTGCCGGATTCGCTGTGGCGCGAGCTGCGCGAGAATATCGGCACACCCTACCGGCTTTCCCAAGTTAAAGCGTTCTAACGCAACTGGCGAGGCGCGTAGCGGGCATCTTGCGAAACGCGATACGCGCGGGTAGTATCCCGAACGGAGGATTTTTCAACCGATGGCACTGGTGCCCATCAAGACCGCTTCCACAACCGGATATTGCGACTGCATTCACGGCTGCTATGAACTAGCGAGCCTGCGCGACGAAGACACCGGGAAAGCGTATTGCCCGCGTTGCGCCAAAGAGCACCTCGAGATGAATCAGGGCGTTGGCATTCCGCAGCCTGCGCCGTCAAAGACCTCCGCGAGCACGGCCGCGCCACCAGCGCACCCGCATATTCCCGATCCGGCGGACCCGCCGGGCCGTCCGCACTGATCGCCTGCAAACTTTAGTTGCCGGATCTCGAAAATTGGTACGCCACAGGGTGCGCGATTGCCAGCTACACGCGGAGGCGCATCACACGAGTTATAATGAATGCGAGCTTCTGCGATTCGGCTCCATGGCGGCACGGCAATGGACGCGCGCGAACAATCCGGCAAGCGCAGCAAATACGAAGTTTTCAACGACGGGTCTTGCCCGTTCTGCCAGTGGATTCGCGCGCATGTCGAGCCGTACGACACGAGGCACCGCATCGCGTTTGTCGATTACAACGATCCCGCCGTTGCTGCGAGCGCTCCATTTTCCATGGAAGAGTTGGAGCGCGAGATGCACGTGCGGACGCCCGACGGCGCGTGGGTCGCCGGATTTGCCGCGTGGGTGGTTCTGCTGCGGGCCATGCCGCGGCTCGCGTGGCTCGGCTGGATACTGGGAGCGCCGCCGTTTCGATGGGCGGGGCCGGGCATTTATCGTTGGATCGCGCGAAATCGTTACAGCTTGCCCGGAGCGCCGCCGCGCTGCGATTCGCAGCATTGCGAACGTCCCGCAGCGCCGGTGTCCGGCCCGGTAGCGGGCGGGCGTGGCGCTCACTGAGCACGCCAACGAAAATGATACGCCGCGCATGAGTTCACATTCCTCCGCAGCAGACGCTCCGATTCCCTTGCTCGACCTACGCGCCGAATGGTCCGCGATTGGCCCGGAAATTCGCGTGGCGCTCGAGCGCGTTCTCGCATCGCAGCAATGGATTCTGGGATCTGAGGGCGAGGCGCTGGAGCGCGAGATTGCGCAACTTTGCGGTTCCCCAACCGGCGGATCTCAATTCGGTGTAGGCGTGGCGTCGGGCACCGACGCGCTGACGCTCGCGCTGCACGCTTCAGGAGTTGGCGTGGGAGACGACGTAATCGTGCCCGCGTTTACGTTCATCGCCACGGCAAGCGCGGTAAGCTCGCTCGGCGCGCGGCCCGTGTTTGCGGATATCGAGTCCGATTCGTTTGGCCTTGATCCCGCGCGGATTGAGGAGCGATTGACAGCGCGGACGCGAGCCATCGTCGCGGTGCACCTGTTCGGTCAGTCCGCGCAGATGGACCCGATCCTGGCATTGGGCGCGCGCCGCGGGATTGCGATCATCGAAGACAATGCGCAATCGCTTGGCGCTCGCTATCACGGACGCGCCACCGGATCAATGGGCGCGTTCGGGTGCCTCAGTTTTTATCCCAGCAAAAATCTGGGCGCTTACGGCGATGGCGGAATGATACTGACCGCGTCCGCTGCGAATGCCGAGCGTTTGCGTGGCTTGCGCAATCACGGCGAGACCACGCGTTACGTGAGCGCTGAGCGTGGATGGAACAGCCGGCTCGATGAGATTCAAGCTGCGGCGCTGCGCGTGAAGCTGCGCCACCTGGCGCAATGGACCGCGGCGCGCCAAGCGATCGCTCGCGCTTACAACTCCGCACTCGGCGGTCTGGCGGGGATCAGCACGCCGCAGATTCGCTCCAACTCCGAACACGTTTATTCGGTGTATACCGTCCGCGTGGAGGGAGGCGTCGCGCGACGCGATCGCGTGAAGCAGCATCTCGCGAGCCGCGGCATTACGAGTGTTGTCTACTATCCTGTGCCGTTGCACTTGCAACCGCTGTACGCCGCCACACAAATGGAACGAGGAGCGCTGCCGGAATCGGAACGCGCGGCAAATGGAGTTTTGTCCTTGCCGATTTATCCGGGACTCACCGAAGCGCAAATCGAGCGCGTGGCGCGTGCGCTGACGGAAGCGCTTCACACCTGAACGGGCGCAGCTTCGATTTGAAGGATTCAATTCCCTGCCGGGAACTACTCGGGGAAAATCAGAAGTAGCGAATCAGAGATCGGCTTGCGCGGCGCGGCGAAACACCAGAGCCAGAACCCACAAAAACAATACCAGCGCGGGAATCAGCAACGCGAGAATCCCCACGTGCAGCGCGTGTATGCCGGCCGCGCCCACTGCGGAAGCTGTGGTGTAGCACAGGGCGCAACCCTGCGCTGCGGCGCGCGTCGCGAAACTCAAAGCGCCGCTCAAGGCCAGCGCCGCGAGCCACAATTTTCGACTCCAGCTCCCGTATCTCACAACACTCCTTAACGCGTCAGGACGCGGCGCGCGCTCTTAGTGCATCAAACGCATCTGCAGCAGGCGATTGCCGTCGGGCATGAAAAAAATAATGATCATGCAAAGGCAAAAAACCATTGACGACACCAGAACCAGAGCCAGGCTCAGCCGCTCAAAGCGCAGATGCATGAAATACGACATGATCAGCGCCGCCTTGATGATGGACAATCCCACCAGGACCGTCAGCATGACCGAGGGATGCGTGCGCATGTACTCGAGATAAGCGAGGAACACTTCGCCGCCCGTAATTGCGACCAGCGAAATCCAGACCGTCAGAAAGAGGGCTCTGGTTCCCGCAGGGTGGTGATCGATTTCAAACGCTTCATCCGACATGCATGCTCCTTTGGATTGCGGCCTTACCTACTTCACGGCCACCGACATGAGGTAAAGCATCGGAAACACGAACATCCACACCAAATCGACGAAATGCCAATAGAGACCGCTGACTTCAACATCTTCAGAAGTCAAATGTCCGCTGCCGAATGTGCCCGCAATCACTCCCAAATAAATCACGCCAATCGTGACGTGCAGCATGTGCAGACCGGTGATTCCAAAAAATGTGGCTCCGAACAGCGGCGCACCCCACGGATTGGACCACGGCGTGACGCCCTCGCGAATTAACGTAAACCATTCCGTCATGTGAATCGCGACGAACGATGCTCCGAGCACCATCGTCGCGATCAGCCATCGGGCGGCAGCTTTTCGTTTGTTACGATTGGCCGCCTCCACCGCGAACACCATCGTCAAACTGCTCAGAAGCAGGATGATCGTCATCCCCGTGGATTTGGCGATGCCCGGATACATCTCAAACGGGCGGGGCCATTCAGGATTCGCCAGGCGCTCATAGCTGTAGGCCAGCAACAGCGCGCCAAACGTGAGCGAATCCGAGAGGATGAAGAGCCACATCCCGAATTTTTTCGAGCCCACACCGAAAGGCCGCGTTCCTCCAGCCCAGACCGATGTGTTTGACTCGTCAGCGTTCAATTGATGCACGGATCACCGTCCCAGTGTCAGGAGTGCGAATAGGAACAGCCACAGCCCATCCATGAAGTGCCAATACAGCGCCGCGAGATCGGCGGCCGTCTCCTGCGTGATGCGCGATCGCTTCCAATTGCGAAAAGCGACATAGAACAATGCAAAAACGCCGCCGATGAGGTGCGCGCCGTGCGCCGCCGTCAACAAATAAAAAAAGCTGCTGCTGGGATTTGTGCGCAGATACAATCCCGCCGCGGACAATTGCCGCCAGGCGAGGAGTTGCCCAGCCAGGAACATCAGCCCCAGCGCGATCGTGACGGTCCACCAGCGGGAAAATCGCGCCTCATCCACCGTCGCGCCAGCGGCGACGCCGGTATCCGGCGAGCCCGCGGGCGCATTTCCGGATTTGCGGCGTCGAGCCAACTCGATCGTCGCGCTGCTCGCGAGCAAGATCAGCGTATTCAGCCACAGCACCGGCGGAATCGGCGTGGCTTGCCAATCGCTGCCCAGGCCTTTGCGCACGATGTATGCGCTGGTAAGCGACATGAAAAACATGGCGATCGCCGCGAGCGACAACTGCACGACCGTAAAGGACGCGCGCCGCGAAACTTCCGGCGCGGGCCAACGGCGGCCTTCATCGCCTCCGCCATCGAGAGGAGGAAGCGCGATGCCACCGTTTCCGGTTTCGATCAGTTCGAGTTCTTCGGTAGCCGCGGTTCTCACGTGGTTGCCTGCAAACTAATCCGCTCCGCTCACTTTTTCCGGCACGGCGTCCTGCATGATGAAGTCCTGAGGCGCGCCGGGCACGCTATATTCGTAAGCGCCGCGATAGACCTGCACGTGGCGGCCCGCGAAATTGTCAAACGGCGGCGGCGAAGGAATGGTCCACTCGAGCGTGGTGGAATTCCACGGATTGTCTCCCGCCTTTGCTCCCCACTTCAGCGAGTAGAAGAAATTGAACAGGAAAATCAATTGCGCGCTCACGGTGATAAACGCCGCGATGGTGATGAAATAGTGCACGTGCGTGACGTGCGGATCGTTCAGGTAATTCACGCCCGTCAGGTCGGCGTAGCGGCGCGGATGGCCGATCATTCCCAAAAAGTGCATGGGCATGAAAATGCAGTACACGCCGATGAAGGTCAGCCAGAAGTGAACTTTCCCGATGCCCTCATTCAACATGCGTCCAAACATTTTCGGATACCAGAAGTACGTGCCCTCGAAAATTCCGAAAATCGCGGCTACCCCCATGATGAAATGGAAGTGCGCAACGACGAAGTAGGTGTCGTGGAAGTAGAGGTCGAGGGTCGGCTGCGCCAGGAACAATCCGGAAAGGCCGCCGGTGACAAACAGTGAAACGAAACCCAGCGCAAACAGCATCGCGCATGTGAATTGGATTTTGCCGCCCCAGATCGTTCCCAACCAATTGAACGTCTTGATCGCGGAGGGCACACCGATGGCCATCGTCAGCAGCGAAAAAGCAAAAGCCGAGTACGGGCTCATGCCACTGACGAACATGTGATGGCCCCAAACACAGAACCCAAGAAAACCGATCGCGCTCATCGCGGCGACCATGGCGCGGTAACCGAATACCGGCTTGCGAGAAAATGCGGAGAGCACGTGCGAAGTCACGCCCATGCCCGGCAGAATCGCGATGTAAACCTCGGGATGGCCGAAGAACCAGAATAAATGTTGCCAGAGCAGCGGAGAGCCGCCCTCGTGCGACGTCATCACCATGTCCGTGAATACGAGACCGCCAGGAATGAAGAAACTTGTCCCCGCGAGTCGATCAAGCAGCAACAGTGCGCACGCCGCCAGCAGCACGCCGAACGCGAGCAGGCCCAGAATCGCGGTGATCAGCCATGCCCACACCGTCAGCGGCATGCGCATCAGCGACATCCCCTTGGCGCGCAAATCCACTGTGGTAGTAATGAAATTGAGCGCGCCGATCAATGACCCAAGACAGAAAATTGCCAATCCAATCACCCAAAGCGTTTGGCCGAGACCTTCGCCGGGACCCGATGCTTCACCGACAGCGCTGAGCGGTGGATATGCGGTCCATCCGGAAATCGGCGCGCCGCCTGCAACAAAGAACGCCGAGAGGATCACGAGCAGCGAGACGAAAGTGGTCCAGAACGAAAGCATGTTCAGCACGGGAAACGCCATGTCTTCGGCGCCGATCTGAATGGGCAGGATGTAATTCCCGAAGCCCGACTGCGGCGCGGTGGTCAGCACCATGAAAACCATGATCGTGCCGTGCATCGTCACCAACGCGAGATATTGCTCCGGCTTCATGATGCCGCCGGCGATAAACGGGAGCTTCAACGCCGGCCACACCAGATGCATGCGCATCAGCACCGAAAGCGCCATGCCCACGAACACGGAAAATAGCGCCAGGAAGTAATACTGGATGCCGATGACTTTGTGATCGAGGCTGAAAACGTATTTCCACAGAAAGCCGGTCGGCGCCGTGTGCTGGTGCGCGCCAACGCCTGCGTGTGTGGCCATCAACTTCCTCCCCATGTGGGCGGGCTCCAACTGGAGCCCGGACCCGGCCCGGGACGCACCCGGGAAATTACTGGTTCGCGGCTTCCTGCTGCTGAATCCACTTCTGGAAATCGGCTTCGGTCATCACGATCATGGTCGCGCGCATTTTGTAATGTCCCAAGCCGCACAACTCGGCGCAGGCGAGTTCGTAGGTACCTGGCGTATTGGCGGTGAAATGCAGATGGATCTGCATTCCAGGCACGGCGTCCTGTTTCAGACGCAGCTCGCGAACGTAGAAGCTATGCGTAACGTCGAGAGATTTCAGGGTCAGGTCGACTTCGCGGCCAGCGGGAATGGCGATTGTGCCGGGCGAGATGATGTCGTCTTTGCCGGCGGGATCGGTGGGATCGACGCCAACAGCGTTACCCGTCGATGCGCTTACCAGATCCGGCCGCGTGCGGCCAAATTTCCCGTCCGGTCCGGCGTATCGAAAATTCCATGCGAACTGCTGGCCCGTCACTTCGATTGGCAGCGCTCCCGGCTCCGCACCCATGAAGTGCACCGAAGCCCAGGCCCTTTCGCCGTAAACGCCCAAGCCGAGAAACAGAATCAGCGTCGCCACGGTCCACAGGACCTCCATGACGTTGTTACCTTCAAAAAAGCGGACGCGCTGTCCGCGATCACGGAAACGGAAAATCGCCAGGGCCAGACCCAACTGCGCGGCGACGAACACCACGCCGGTGATCCAGAGCGTGCGGAGGAATTGCGCGTCGAATTGAGCGCCCTCGTCGGTGATGGACGGCGGGAACCACCAAATTTTCTTGGCGAAGATGTAAACCGTGATCACCGTGATCGCCACGACGATCAACGCCAGCATCGCGGCGGTTACGGTTGAGCCGCGTTCCTTTGCTCTGCCGTTCGTTCTCGGTTTCATTATCCTCCGCTCCATCCTGCTTCCTTTGCGTCTGTAACGCTCTGCCGGTTCAACGCGCCTTGGCGCGCGCGTTTCGCGAACCGGGTAATCATATCCATCCGTGCGCGAATTTCAAGCCGATACGGAAAACTTTTCTGATGAGTTGAGCCGGAAGAATTCGTGGACAATCGCGCGGCCGGGGATGATCGAGTTCCGCGAGCGCAACAATCATCCGCGATTCAGCGCTAACAAGGAGAAAATGGCGAGAGGACACGCCGCAGGCTACACGCCGAACGTCAAAAACAAAAAATATGGTGCGGAAGGGGGGATTCGAACCCCCACGCCTTACGGCGCCACCCCCTCAAGATGGTGCGTCTGCCAGTTCCGCCACTTCCGCACGGAGGGTGAAGGCAAGGATTGTAGCGGGGCGGCCGAACGTCGGCAAGCGGCGCGCAATGATTGCGCGCCGAGCGCCGTTTTCATGAAAAAAGGACTAACGAACTAATGAGATGGAGCTGCGGGAGAGGGAGAAGCAGGCTGCGCCGGCGCCGGCGATAGTGGCAAATTCAACGGGACCGAAACCGGCGGCGCCGTTTTGGTCGACGAAGGCTTCGAGAATTGCTGCAGGATCGAATGCGCGCCACCGGCGCCGGCGCGCGTGCTGACGTGTACTGTCATGGCCATCGAAGTGAAAAGGAACATCACCGCGCACCACGCCGTGGCTTTCGTCAGGAATGTCGCGGCGCCGCGCGGACCAAATGTAGTCTGGCTGCCGGCTCCGCCGAACGCGCCCGCCAAGTCGGCGGCTTCGCCGCTCTGCAGCATGATCACCAGCATTAGGACGAGACAGATAATTATGTGGAGCGCCACCAGGAAGGCATAGACGCGCCAGCCGAGCAACAGCAGCGCACCGCCAACCAGGAAAGAAATCGTCCACTTTAATTCTTTCGGCATTCCCCGCGCTCCCCGAAATTCCGGCCCTGAAAATTCCTAGAAATTTACGATTGCCGCGAACGATTTCGCGTCCAAACTCGCGCCACCCACAAGCGCTCCGTCAATATCCGGATGCGCCATCAAACCACGAATATTATCCGGCTTTACGCTGCCGCCGTACAGAATTCGCACTCCCGCTGCCTCAGCGGGTGAAAACACGCTTGCGGCCAATTGCCGGAGGAAACGATGCGCGTCGGAGGCCTGCTCGGGCGTCGCCGTGCGGCCGGTACCGATGGCCCACACGGGCTCGTAAGCCAAAAGAATACGCGAGAACTGTTCGGCGGTCAACGCGGCGAGGCCGCCGCGAAAGTGGCGTTCAAGCACGCTTTCGGTTTCGTTGGCTTCGCGCTCTTTCAGCGATTCGCCAACGCACAAAATCGGCCTGAGGCCGGCATTCAGCGCGGCCTTTACCTTTTTATTGGCGCTTTCGTCTGTCTCACCGAAAAATTGGCGTCGCTCGGAATGCGCGATCAGCACGCCCGCGCATCCGGTTTCGACAAGCATCGGCGCGGAAACTTCGCCGGTGAACGCGCCTTCGCTCTGCCAATGCAAATTCTGCGCCGCGATTTTTATTTTTGTGCCGCGCACGGCTTCCACTGACGCGCTGAGCGCCGTGAATGGCGGCGCGATCACGATTTCGCAGTGCTCGGCGTCTTTCACCAGCGGCGCAAATGCCGCGAAGAACGCGCGCGCATCCGCCTGCGTCTTATACATCTTCCAATTTCCCGCGATCA
>JBAQYV010000021.1:0-4657 GCA_049790315.1 Candidatus Acidiferrales bacterium
GGCGTGCCGAAAAAAAATATTGTCGTCAGCTCGCTCTGCACCGCGTGCCGCACTGACCTTTTGTTCAGCTACCGCCGCGAAGGCCCCGCCACAGGCCGCCTCATGTCCGCCATTGGCATTCGAGCGAAATAGCCGTTTGCGCGTCTGATTTTTCACGATTGGCTTTTTCCTGCCCTGAAGTTGGAAGCTCAACGAGAAGGCAACACGGGCAGCGCCGTCGCCGGCATCTGTACCAGTGCCAATTGCCCGCACGCCGCAAACACATCCTGCCCGCGCGATCGCCGCACGAATGCCGGCACGCCCTTGTCCACCAACGTTTTCCGAAATTCCTCCACGCGTGCCGCTCCCGGCGCGCGATACGGCAACGCACCCGGATTCCACGGTATCAAATTGACCTTTGCGCGCAGATTCGCAATCAGCCGCGCCACGCGCCGCGCATCCTCTGGCGCATCGTTCACTCCGCCGAGCAATACGTATTCAAATGTCAGCGATTCCCACGTCCGCAGCGGATATCGCCGGCATGCATCGAGCAGCGCCGCGAGCGGATACTTGCGATTGATCGGCATCAACGCGTCGCGTTGCTCGTCTGAAGATGCATTCAGCGAAATCGCCAGCTTCGGCCGCACCGTCTCCGCCGCCAGACGGTCGATCCCCGGCACGATCCCGCTGGTCGAAAGTGTCACGTGCCGCGGCGAAATCGCAATGCCCTCTGTGTCCAGCAGAATCCGCACCGCGGCCATCACCGGTTCATAATTCAGCAGCGGTTCGCCTTGGCCCATCAGCACCACATTCGTCCTCGGAGCCAATGCCGCGGCGTTTTCGGAAAGCGCCACGAGCACCTGTCCCGCAATTTCTCCCGCCGTCAAATTCCGGATCAATCCCAATTGCGCCGTCAGGCAGAAATGGCAATCCACCGCGCAACCCGCTTGTGTTGAAATGCAAATGGTCTGCCGTCCATCCGCCGGCATGAACACAGTTTCGATTTGCGCCTGTCGCTCACCATCGCCGGCGAGCGCCATCAGATATCGTATCGAGCCGTCCGCGGAAGGGAATCGCCGCGCCACGCCCGGCGGTGAAATGCGCGCGTCTGTCGCCAATCGAGAGCGCAGTGCCGCGGGCAAGTTCGTCATCGTCGCGAAATCGAATCGCCGCTCGGCATACAGCGCGCGATAAAGCTGCTTGGCACGATACGGCGCCTCACCCAGCGAGGTCACATAGCCGCAAAGTTCCTCAATCGATTTTCCGAGTAGTTCAACTGGCATGGCGCGGTCCGTGGAAGTCTGTCATGCCATCATAACGCAGGCCGTGGGCTTGGAGCAGCGGGCCGTTTCAGTGATCCCTGTGTGGCGATCGTTTCAAACGTCGCGCGCATCGCAGCGGGCGCCTCGCGTGAAGAATGTTTCTGATTTCTCGGATCAATTCGCGGGCAGGAAACCCCGCACCATGCGCCGGCATTGACGGTAGGCCGCCAATTTGTGGAAGATCA
This sequence comes from Candidatus Acidiferrales bacterium, assembly GCA_049790315.1. Lineage (GTDB taxonomy): Bacteria > Acidobacteriota > Terriglobia > Acidiferrales > UBA7541 > DASPOJ01. The sequence continues at coordinate 1,487 of JBAQYV010000021.1, forward strand.
GCACGAGAAACATAAGCGCGGCCGCCACCACCGCGCCCCCGGCGTCGTCCCCGCCGCTTGTGACCGCGACGCCTACGAGCACTATGGCATAGATCAGCACCACCAGTTCCACAAGCCCTTGCAGAATTCCGAATCCAACCTGGCGCACATAAAAATATTCGCCGCCCGGAATCAGCAGTGTGCGCCAGAATAATTTCTTTTCGTCGCGAAACTCTTGCCCGCACTGCGCGCAGCGATATACGCCCGCCGCAAGCGGCGCAAGACACTTCGGGCACAGCGACGTCGGTCCGCCAGCGGCGGTCGCTTCACCCAGATTCGCGTTTAACAACAGCGGGGCCAGCATCTGAAGCTTTTTGCCGAATGGTCCCGGTATCCGCCAGAATGTTTCCTTTTGATTGTTGCGGTACCGCAATGAAAATTGCTTGCTCAGACCGCCCTTCGCTCGTGCCTCGGCGACGTCGCCCCAGCCGATGCCTTGCACTCCGTTATCCCATTCCCAGCCGCCTAAGCCCCTGCTGCGAATGCGAAATCGCAATAGCCCGCGGTTTGTCACCACTACGCAAGTTCTTCCCAGGAAGTACGCGCCCCAGCCAAGAAACATCCGTTCAAATATGGGGATTTGTCCTTGAGCGAGCCCGATCGCCAGCACCACTTCATTTGGGCCCATCAAGCGCGGCAAGATCGATTGCAAGCCCGTGAGTGTTTTCTCCGCGAGTTTTCGCTGACTGTTGTTGTCTTTTCCCTTCGCATCCGTAAACACCAAATCCGCGCGCAGCCGCACACCCGCCACAGCGACAATCTGCGGAAGTCGATCTGGATAAACCTGTTGATTCGGATCGAACATTTATTCCTCCTCAGTGTGGCAAGCGCAACGCGAGCGGCGAACCGCACTGTATTCCAGCCTCCTCTCAGCGTCAACGGTGCAACAGCGGGGTGCACCAAAGCGCATTCGGTGGCGCACACTGGCGGCGTGTGCCAAAATCGGGTTCCGAATCAACACCAAATGCCTGAGCCAGAACGCAAGATCGAACGCGATGTCCTGCCCAACGGTCTGACCGTCATCACCGAGCCCATGCCGCACGTCCGTTCGGTTTCCATCGGGGTGTGGCTGCGTGCAGGCTCGCGTCGCGAGCCTGCCGACCGCGCCGGCCTTTCTCACTTCATCGAGCACATGGTTTTCAAAGGCACCGAACGTCGCACCGCGGAACAGATCGCGCGCGAGATGGATTCGATCGGCGGTCTGCTCGACGCTTTCACCGAAAAAGAAATTGTGTGTTTCAACGCCAAGGTCCTCGACGAGCACTTGCACATCGGTTTCGATCTTCTTGCCGATCTCGTCCTGCGCCCGCGTTTTGACGACGACGAATTGCAGCGCGAAAAACAAGTCGTGCTCGAAGAAATCCGCATGGAGGAAGACAATCCCGAGTACGTCGTCCACGAATTGTTCACGCAGGGTTTTTGGCCTGCGCACTCGCTCGGCCGCCCGATTCTCGGTACGCCGGAAAGCGTTTCGGCATTCACGCGCCAGTCGCTTTGGGATGCATTTCGCACTGGCTACGCCCCGAACAACGCGATCATCACCGCCGCCGGCCGTATTGAGCACGCGCGTCTCGTCGAGCTTGCCGCGCGGGAATTCGGTTCCTCTGTCTCCGTTGCGCAGGCGCCAAGCGACGCGCCACCCCGGCCCGCGCCTACGCTGATTTCGCACAGCAAGCGCGAGCTCGGACAGGCGCACATTTGCTTGGGGGTACCATCGTTTCGACTCGCCGACGAGCGCCGTTTCGCGCTGTCCGTACTCAACAACGTTCTCGGCGGCGGTATGTCCTCGCGCCTATTCCAGAATATCCGCGAGCGGCAGGGTTTGGCCTACTCCGTTTTCAGCGACGTCAATCCTTATTCAGACGCCGGCGTGCTCTCGGTCTATGCCGGCACCGCGCCGAAAACCGCCGAGCAGCTCATTCGCTCGGTGCTTGAAGAGTTTCGCAACCTTCGCGATCAACCGCTCGCCGCCGAAGAATTGCGCCGCGGCAAGGATCAGCTTAGAGGCTCGCTCGTCCTGTCGCTCGAATCCACCGGCGCGCGAATGTCGCAACTCGCGCGTCACGAACTTTATTTCGGCCGCTTCTTCAGTGTCGAAGAACTCCTCGCCGGCATCGAAGCCGTCACCGCCGAAGAAATTCAGCGGATCGCAAAGGAAACTTTCCAGGTCGAGCGCATCGCCGCCGCCATAGTCGGCCCGCCCAACGGTTTTCGCCTCACCCGCGAATTGCTCGCTTCCTGACAAGCAGTGCGCATCGCCTCCCTCCAGCATTGACGCCCGATGTGCAGTTTGCGATCATCCTCAACGGACGCCTCGCGCTCATCTGAGCAACTCGTCCGCACCATCGGGGGCAGGCATCTCGTTCCGCATTACGATTCTCGCGTCGGGCAGTTCGGGCAACTGCACGTTGCTTGAGACGGAGCACACTCGACTCCTCGTCGACGCGGGCCTGAGCAAAAAAGAACTCCTTCGCCGTCTCGATCTCCTCGGCCGCCGGCCTGACACTCTTGACGGCATCGTTCTTTCCCACGAGCATTCCGACCATATCGGTGGACTCGTGCAGGCCTCGGTCTTTTGGCGCGCGCCTGTTTATCTCACCGAAACCACGCATTACGAGATCGAACGTATTCTTCCCGACGGCGCCGCCCGGCGTCTCGAGCGCGTCGAACACATTCGCGCCGGCCAGAAATTTATCGTTGGCGATATCGAAGTTTCGCCTTTTTCAATTCCGCACGACGCCGCGGATCCCTTGGGCTTCACGTTCTGTTCGAATGGCTCGAAAGTCGCCGTGGCCACTGATCTCGGCTATCTGCCCGAACTTGTGAAGCATCACCTGCGCGATTCCGATTGTTTGGTTCTCGAATCGAATCACGACCTCGAGATGCTGAAGGTCGGACCCTATCCGTGGCACATCAAGCAGCGCGTGATGAGCCGCACGGGCCATCTTTCCAATCACACCGTAAGCGAGTTTCTAGCCGATGCTGAAGGCTTTGACGCGCGCGCCCGCTTCGTGGTCCTCGCGCATCTCTCCGAAAACAACAACAATCCCGACGTCGCCCGCATCTCCGCCGAAGAAGCTCTTGGCCGCCGCTCCGATTTCGCCGGCAAGCTCTGGATCGCTTCTCAGCTAG
>JBAQYV010000022.1:0-23667 GCA_049790315.1 Candidatus Acidiferrales bacterium
GTCTTCGTGGCCACCGCGGATTTTCAGCACGCCTACCACGGCACGCAAGCCGTGCACGCCGGCCGCGACGCTTACGTCGAAAAGCCCACCGCGCACACCATGGAAGCCGCCAAAATGTTTCACAGCGCCGTCAAGGGCAGCGACCGCATCGTGGCCGTCGGCACGCAGCGCCGCAGTTCCGCGGTCTACCAAAAAGCTTACGATTACATTCAGTCGGGAAAATTCGGAGACATCGTTTGTGTCGAAATGACGTGGAACGTGAATCAGCCCGGCCGCTGGCGCCGTCCAGCGCTCGTTCCGCAACTGAAAGAAGCGGACACGGACTGGGCGCGCTACCAGGCGCCGCTGCATCCCACGAAATTGCCGCCTTTCGACGCGCGAAAGTATCTCGAGTTCCGTTTGTTCTGGCCATACTCGTCGGGAATTCCCGATCAGTGGCTCGTTCATCAGATCGATACCGTGCACTGGTTCAGCGGACTGCCGCATCCGCGCAGCGTCGTCGCCAATGGCGGAATTTATTTGTGGAAAGACGGCCGCAAAAATTGGGACACGATGACTGCCGTGTTCGATTACGGCCCGCTCAACGATCCCACCAAGGGTTTCCAGGTGATTTATTCCTCGCGCATGACGAACGCCGCCGGCGACGTAAAGGAAATTTATCGATCGAATGGCGGCACGCTCGATCTTGTCACCAACAAAGTCACCGACGAAGGCGGCCTCACCGCGAAAGCCGCGGCCGAAATGAACATGCAGGCGAATCTGCTCGCGCCCTACAGCCTCACGGGCGACGCTACGCCCGCGGCGACAGGAGCCGATACCGGCGCCGACGATATGACCGTCGCCAACGTGCGCAATTGGATGGAATGCGTTCGTAGCCGCAAAACACCGAATGCCAGCATTGATGCTGGCTACAGCCACTCCATCGCGCTGTGCATGAACGTCGCCGCAATTCAAACCGGCAAACGCGTCACGTTCGACGACGCGAAGCAAGAAATAGTAACCGCCGGCTGATCTCGCGCCGGAAAACTACGTCGGGTTGTCGGGGCGGAGCTCGTCTCCGCCCGCGTAACGCGCACAGTTTCCATTGTTCGGATGTTTGCACGCACACTGATCGGAGAATCAATCCATGACGATTGTTCACGCAGTGAAATTCGCGATGCCAATTCTCCTGGGAGCGGCGCTCTTCGCGGCCACGCAAGTTCCCGCCGCGCCCGCCGCCGGCACGGACGTGCAAGTCGTGCGCGATGACGCGCATCAGCGCGTCGACATCCTGATCGGCGGCCAGCCGTTCACCAGCTACATTTATCCCACCACGATCAAAAAGCCGGTGCTCTTCCCGATCCGCACCGCTGACGGCACAATTATCACGCGCGGCTTCCCGCCCGGCCCCGGCGAACGAGCCGACCATCCGCATCACGTCGGCCTGTGGTTCAACTACAGCAACGTGAATGGCTACGATTTCTGGAACAATTCCGACGCCATCAAGCCCGAGGATCGCCCGAAATACGGAACGATTTATCAGCGCGAAATCGTCGCGGCGAAAAGTGGCGCCGATCAGGGCGAACTTGAAACCAAAATGGATTGGGTAATTCCCGACGGCACCACGCTGCTAAAGCAGGACACGCGATACGTTTTCCGCGGTGGCGCCGGTTTCCGCAGCATCGACTTGATCGCCACGCTCCAGGCGCAGGATAAAGTCGTCGTATTTGGCGACAACAAAGACGGCTTGCTCGGAATGCGCGTGCGCCACGAGCTCGAATTGCCTTCCACCGAGCCCGGCCTCTTCACCGACGCCAATGGCAACGTCACGAAAGTTCCACCGATGGACGAATCCAGCGTCACCGGAAATTATCTGACCAGCGAAGGAAAATCCGGCGACGCCGCCTGGGCTACGCGCGGACGTTGGTGCATACTCACCGGAAAAATCGGCGCCGAGCCCGTCACCATCGCGATGTTCGATTATCCGAAAAATCCCAACGCGCCCACATATTGGCACGCGCGCGGCTACGGCCTGTTCGCCGCGAATCCGTTCGGTGTGAAAGATTTCACGAAAGGCGCGCAGACGCTGAACTACACGCTCCAACCGCACCAGAGCGTGACGTTCCACTATCGCGTCCTGATTCTTTCCGAAACCGCCACGCCCGCCGAAATCGAAAAGGCGTACCAGGGATTCTTGACAACGTATCCGTGAACGCCGAACATTCCTCAACATCGGACGCCGGGATCGGACCCACGCCATAACTCATGACCACGCACATCGGCATCATCGGCGGCGGCAACATCTCCGAAACTCACGCGCGCGCCGCACTCGCGATCCCCGGCGTTGAAATCGCCGCGATCTGCGGCAGCAATCGCGAAAAAATCGAGCGCCTCGCGAAAGCGCACGGCGGCACACCGTACACCGACTTCGCCAGGTTCCTCGCACACAAACCAATGGACATGGTCGCCATCGGCAGCCCTTCCGGACTCCATGCCGACGAAGGCATCGCCGCCGCCCGCGCCGGCCTGCACGTGCTCACCGAAAAGCCGATCGATATCACCACCGCGCGCGCCGACGCGCTAATCGCCGCGTGCGATAAAGCCGATGTCCGCCTCGGCGTTTTCTTCCAGGATCGTTTCAAATCCGATTTGCGCCGCGTGAAGGGCCTGCTCGATGCCGGGATTCTCGGCAAGCCCATCGTCGCCGAAGCCCGCGTCAAGTGGTGGCGTCCGCCCGAATATTATTCCGGCTCAAAATGGCGCGGCACCACCAGGCTCGATGGCGGCGGCGCGCTAATGAATCAAGGCGTGCACACGATCGATTTGCTTCTGTGGCTCTGGGGCGACGTCACCGCGGTCCAAGCAAAAATGGGCGCGCAGCTCCACAAAATCGAATCCGAAGACACGCTCGTCGCGCTCCTCGAATTCGCCAGCGGCGCCTTCGGCACCCTGATCGCCACCACGTCCGTCTACCCCGGCTATCCCCGCCGCGTGGAACTCAGCGGCTCCGAAGGTACGCTGGCCATCGAACAAGATCTCCTGGTCCGCGCCGATCTTCACAAGCCCGATCCATCCCTAATCCGCAACGAGCCCGGCGACCAAAATCCCAGCGCCGCATCTCCCACCGTTAGCGACATCCGCGGCCACCAAACCGCCATCGAAGATTTCCTCCGCGCCATCCGCGACCACGACAAGCCCGCCTGCGACGGTCGCGAAGGCCGCCGCAGCACTGCCCTCGTCGAAGCCATCTACGCCGCCGCCCGCAGCGGCGCACATGTCATTGTGCCGCGCTGACTAGTTCGCCGGGATTTGGACCGCGCGCAATCGATTGTTGTCTTCAATTAAATAGACAAGACCCGCGGCGGAGTTTGCGTCCGGGTGTTGCCCGCCGAGGTCGAACGTGTGCATCGCGCCAGTGGTCGGATTTACACAACGAAAACGCCACGTGTCGCCATGAAGCCTGTTCGCATAAAGTGGACCAGCGTTGGAGGTGATGAACGATTGCACCCGAGTGTGCCAAGTAAAAACCTCAGGGCTTTGCCCTGCTTCCGCCGAAATCTCCGGCCAGCGACCCCGAAGTTCGCGCTGAAGATCGGGCGGCGAGTCGGAGATCGCGTCGAAATTTTCCCAACTGACCCAAAACGTTGTCGGCGCAAATTCCGCGTCCGGCCTGGGAAAGCGCGCCGAAGACTCGCCCGTGGCCGTGTTCAACAGAACCGCATCCTTTTTTCCGACAGCCATGATGAACTTGGGATCTACCTGCCGAATGAAATCGGGCTCGGACCCAAGATGGTGCGGAGTCTGGCGCAGAACCTTGCCGGTGGCGGCATCCAGCTCCGTAAAATTGATGTCGTCGCAAAGAAAGACGGCATTGTCGTCTTTGAATGACACAGGATTTGTCGCCTGCCCCTGGGCTTTGAACGTCCACCGCACCGCTCCGCTGTCGGCGGCAATGCCGAACGCCCCATCGTCTGCGGACACGAGAACGAGATCCTGATCGACGATCAGCCCACGAATCTTCCCGAGATCTTTGGCCGTCCAAACTGGCTTCTGCGAAGCCAAGTCGAGATCCTGTAGATTCTCCAGACCTGACTGATCCTGTGCGGCGAAAACCGCACGGCCGTTGGTAAATTGTACCGGCGGCGGCAGCTTCCTATCCTTAGCCCACCAGCCATCGTAGCTGTTGAACTCTGGAGCGGGCGCCGATATGGCCCGGAAGTCGGCCGGTTCCTTGTACTCCCAGAGCGTCTGGCCGCTACTTGCATCGACGCTCGCCAAGATGGAGAAACCGTGTGCGTCGTAATCAGACACGTAGATTTTGCCGCCGGCCTCTGTCGCGTCGAACCACGCCGGCAAGATCGGACGCGAATACTGGGACGTCCACTCCGTCTGTCCTGATCGCGGATCGAGGCTGATCATCTCGAGCCGTAGAGGAATAACAGCTGCTGCGACCGCTGAAGTCCCGAAACCGACATAGGGGACGAACGCCGCGCCAATCGCTGCGGTCTTTCTTTCCTTCGTGTCCTTGAGCGTGAGCAGCAGAATGCGGCCAGAATTCTGCAATGGCACAAGATCCCACAAACTATCTAGCTCAGGCTGCTGCCACAGGACTTTTCCGGTCCATAAGTCCACTCCGAGCAAAAAGTGCTGGCCCGTCGGGGAAACTCTTGCGCGGTTGATAAGCAGGATGGAGAGATCGGGGACTTCCATCAGATTGGCGCCCCGCGCGCCGGTGTCCCACACCGATTCGCCCTCGATGGCAATATCGGTAAAAACCCAAAGCTGCTTGCCATCGGTGCCGTCGATCGCCGTCAGGGAATCGCCCGAGCGCACAATCAAAATACCGGCGGAGGTGCGAATGTACCAATCGATGTTCTGAAGGAATTGATGCTCCCACGCAACCGGAGGCGCACTAGCCTTGGCGTGAGCCTGGGCCAGCGAGCCGGCCGAGCGAAACACCGCACTGCCGGCCAATAACAAAAAAAACGCCAGCGTGATTCTGCGTTTCCCCATTTCCACCCTTCGTCAGACCGCCGGAGAGCGCTTTATATCAGATTATTCCCATTAAAGCATTACCCGTGTCATCAATTATCTCAGAATGACAAACAGCGTTTGCCACAGCGTCACGCAGGAATCTCGATCGGTTTGATCAGAATGTCCTCGGTCGGAATCGGCAGACCATCCTCAACCAAGGTTTGAACGTAAAGCTCAATAGCCTCGCGGATGTTCTGCGTGCCCTCTTCGATCGTCTCACCTTGGGTATGGCATCCCGGCAAGGTCGGGCAAAACACGTGATAGCCGCCTTCATCTTCCTTTTCGAAAATTACGGTATACCGGTGCGCCATGGCTCCCTCCGCTGTCGCGATTCTAGCCGATCTTGGGGATACCGCGCCGAATAACTGGCGCAGGCGAACAAAGGATGCACTGATCGGCCCACTTCGATTCACTACCTTCTCCTTCCACAATTCGAATGAATTTCCACAGACCGTATTCGAATAACCCACACGTTATCATTGACATGTACGACATAAACGTGCTAAACTTCGGCATGACCTGCAACCGCACGCCTTTGCCGACCTCTTTCCTGTCGCCAAATCTCTATCAGGCCAAACCGTTCCGCAGCGCCTCCCGGATACCTACTCGCACCAATTCACGGGATTTTTCAGATCTGTTGATTGTGCAGGATTTAAACTCTACTAGAATCAACACTTCCAGGATTTCGCAATTTTCTTCTAGCTCACTCATTCTTAAAGATTTCAAGCCGCGCAGAATCAACACTTCTGGCGCAAAGGACTTAAAGTCTATTAGAATCAACAGTTCCGGGAATAAGGACTTAAAGTCATTTAGAATCAACACTTCCAGAAAACAGGGGAGGGGGGTGGGTACGGGCCCTCGCGCAGCACATTTTTCGCACGTTGGCGCGACGCGCCCCGAGTGCTCTATCCTGGCTATTTCAAGCCAAGATAATAATCGATGGCGTCGAACAGCGTGGCGCGCGTTGCAAACCGGCGCGGATCGACTTGCCAATCGATCGAGTTGGGCGCGGACGGCGCGATGCTTTCGGGGATGCGAATGCCCCATTCCGTCGGCTGCGTCGGATTTACGTCGCCGACATGGAAGCGATGCTGATCGTAGTGCAGATAGTGGATCACGTTGCCCACTTCGCCGCCGTAGGCCACGCGCACGCGGCGCATCACTTCCAGGTCGCTCGCGAACGGCTCCGGAAATCTGGAATATGTAGGATCGGCCAGGCCGGTTTCCACGATCAGTGGACGCGGGGCGGTGAGCGCGAAGAAATCGGAGGCGTCCACATATTCGCGAATGTTGGCGTTCATCCAGCGCCAGCAAGGATGATTGCCGTGGAAATACAGCACGCCGAGGTCGGGCGAAAAGCTGGCGGGAATGCTCAGCGAGATGCGCGGCTCAAGCGCGCCGATCAGCGAAGCCACTTCTCCGCCCATCGAGTGGCCCACGACGATCACGCGGGTGCTGTCAACATTGGGAAGCGAGAGAACATAGTCGAGCGCGCGCATGGCGTCCCAAACGCGCTCACCGTCTTCTTCCCAATCGGAATCGAAGCCTGCGGCTTTGATCGAGGGATGAAAACCGTTGCCGTGCGCGGCATCGTCGCCGTCATTGCGGTCGGGATACAGCGGCTTTGTCATATACGGCGCCTGGCGATCGCCCACCGGCCGATGGCCAATGTCGATCGCAATCACCACGTATCCGCGGCGCGCGAAGGCGTCACCGTACCACACGCTGTCGGGATTCATCATGCGCCACGCGCTGCCACCGTGGCCATTTACGGCGATCACTACCGGATATTTTCCACCGGCGGGCGGCGCATTCGGCACCGCAAGATAACCGTGCGCGCGCCGCTCGATCGGCGCGCCGCCATAGGGATTCGGCAGCGTGGAATCGAATTGCAGTTCGGACATTTTGTAATTCTGCGGCCACTTCGCGGGATTGTCGTCGCGATCCGCGCTCATGTGCGTGGAAGCGATCGGGGGCAGATCGGCGGCAAGCACGGTGACTTTGCTCGTGAGTGGCGCGGGATTGCCGCCCATCATCAGCAGATAAAGTTGCTTCCGCGTTCTCGTTTGCCAAGCCGCGCGGTCTTGCTCGGTCTTGCCCATGCTGAATCCGTAGCCCAGCACTTGGTTGCGCGCGCCGGTAAACGTAAATGTACCCGGCCGCGATGTGTCGGTGTACGTGCCGGAGATCAGCGATCCGGTGGCCGTGCCGGTGAAAGTTTGCGTGGCAAGCGGTTCGGTGCGCACGAAACTCAGATTCGCGCCGTCCCAATGCGTGACGGCCACATCGAATTCCACTTGCTCGCCAAGCGAGGCATCGTGCTCGGTAGCATAAATTTTGAAACGCCCGGTGAATCCGCTCGCGCTATCTTCGGAAACGTCGATGCGCAGCGTGGCATGCGATTCGTTGTCGAGCAGCAGATCGTAAACGCGCGGCGCAATTCCGTGATCGAGATACGTGCTGTTCCATCCGGTAACGTGAAACTTGTAGTCCTCAATATGCGCGGGCTTATCCGAAGATTGATCGCTCTTGGCGAAGCGCCCAACCAGCACGCCCTCGGCAATCGTCGCGCGGCACCAGTACCAGGCGCCGCCGCTATCGTGCGTGCGAAATTCGATGCGTCGCGCAGCCGAATCCCAAGCGATGTTGTCGACCGCAGTATTCGCGCCGGCGGAATCCGTGAGTGTACCGGTGAAGGATTTTTCATCCGCGCCGGCCGCAATCACAATCGTGGCGCGCTCATCGTTCGCGTCGATATACCAGGTGCCCGCCGGCCCGCTCTTATCGGGATTGGGCCGCACAAAACCTGGAGGAGGTCCGCCCGCATTTCCCTGCGCCGCAACGCCGGAAACCTGCGCGCGTGCAGCGGGAGGCGCGCCGTCTGGAGCCTGCGCGAAAATGGCAGCCGCCGCGAACAACGTCAACGCGATCACTCGAACCGCCTTCGTTGCGCTCATGGACGCCGCTCCCTTCCACAATCGACCGGCGCTTATCGCAATCCGGCCGCGAGCATACGATTATTTTTTCTGGCCGTAGTACGCGGTCGTGCCGTGCTTGCGATAAAAATGTTTCGCGTGCAATGGGCGCTCCAGCGGACGAGCGCGCGGATTGGCGCGCAGCGTATCGAGCGCCATGCCGGCGATTTCTTCAAGCACCACGGCGATATGCACCGCGGCGGCGGGAGTAGTGCCCCAGCAAAATGGCGCGTGCCCGGCGACGAGCACGGCGGGAGTTTCGAGCGGATCAAGCTTGCCGAAGCGGCGCACGATCGCGTGGCCGGTGTTGGCTTCGTAGTCGGTTTTGATTTCAGCGGGAGTGAGCGGCTTCGTAACCGGCACGGGGCCGTTGAAATAGTCGGCGTGCGTTGTGCCAAAACACGGAATCGGTTTGCGCGCTTGCGCCCAGGCCGTAGCGGCGTGGGAATGCGTGTGCGCAACGCCGCCGATTTCCTTGAATGCGCGGTAAAGAATCAAGTGCGTGGCGAGATCGGAGGAAGGGCGCAGCGATCCTTCAACGGTGCGGCCCTCGAGATTGACGACGACGAGATCTTCCGGCGTCATGCTCTCGTAAGGCACGCCGCTGGGTTTGATGACGACCAAGCCTTCTTCGCGCGATATACCGCTGGCGTTGCCAAAAGTAAAAAGCGCCAGGCCTTCGGTGGCAAGATAAAGATTGGCTTCAAGAACTTCGTTGCGCAGCTTTTCGAGCATCATGCTCCTTTTTTGACGCGGGCTACAATGCTGGCGAAAATCGCCGTGTCCGAATTTGTAAAGTTTGGAGTGGGCGTCGGCACCAACTTATCGAGGACATTGTGACGCGAACGCTGGAGGTCCCAAAGTCTACGCCGGCCACAACGGCCACCTTATTCGGCGTGCGCGTGCCAGTACGTCTCCCAGCCAAGGTAACGTACGGCGGCTTCATGCACGGCGGCGGCGACGGTCGAAAAATTCGCGGCGACGTGATGCTCGAAACCGTTCGAGCAGATGTAGTGCAGAAGTTTCTGCATCTTGGGAATTTCGACCACGCCGGCGCCGCCGAAAGTTTCAAGCGGATCGTCGGTGAAATTTCCGGTGCCGACATAACCGCGCATCACGCCTTTAACGTCGTCGGTGGCGAAACGCGCGTAACTCATCGCGCCGGATTTCACGCGGCCGACGCAGGTGCCGAAAGTATTTTCTTTGCCGACGGTTCCGGCGATGATGGCCTGAAAATCCATTTTGACGTCACGAAAGAAATGCTTGGGCAAATTGCTGCAATGGAAGCAGACGGCTTTGTCCGGATTGTCGCCGTAATTGTTGTTCCAATCGAGCAGCGCGCTGGGAGTTTCGGATGCCAGGCGCAGGGCGTGCATGCTAAGGGTGCCGCAAACGTCGGTTTCGCAGGCGCTAGACAGCAGGCCGTCGCTCATCATGCTCATCATGGTGCAGGGCACCACTCCGAAATTTTCCTCGAGCGACGTCCAACACTGCACGGCGCTGATTTCCACGTCGGCGGCGTGCATCCATTGCTCCACGACGGCGGAAAGCTTGGCCATCTTGATCAAAGCTTCCTGTGGAATGCCCGCGGTGGAAACATATTTGCCGATCGCAGTGAGGCGCTCTTGCGCGGCCGGGTCGTTATCTTTCATGCGCCCGATACGGCCAAGGACTTCGGAAAGATCGAGCGTCTCGACGGAAATGCCGTTGGCTTCGAGGATTTTTTCGCTATAGCGCACGGTATTGAACGCGGCGGGACGCGCGCCGATCGCGCCGATGCGCAGGTTGCGGAGTCCATTGACGACGCGGCAGGTGGCGGCGAACGTCGCGAGATCCTTTTCAAATTCCGGCGAATCGGGACGCACGGTATGCGTCGCGGTGAGCGAATAAGGGATGTCGTACTGTCGCAGATTGTTGCAAGCCGACATCTTGCCGCAAAAGCTGTCGCGGCGATGCGTGATGCCCATTTTCGCGGGCGTATCGGGCGTGGCTTGCACCAGAACGGGCACGCCGAGATTCGCCAGCCGCAGCGTATCGGCGATGGCGCGTTCGTCGCCGAAATTCGGCAACGTGACGATCACGCCATCGATACGAGCGGCTTCGCGGCGGAACATCGCGGCGCAGCGCTTGGCCTCATCGTGCGTTTCGACGGACCCGAAATGGCTTTCGTCGACACCGAGCGACACAGCGTCAAAGCCCGCTTTCGCGAGCGCGGCCAGAATTTCTTCGCGGCCGGTCTTTGCCAAGTGATCGGGGAAAAAACCGCGGTTCCCGACGATCACACCCATCGTCATCTTCTTTTGTTTGTTTGCCATGTGCCCCAGGTTGATGGCGAAAGCTCCTCTAGGGGGAACCTTCGCTCGAAGAATTAGCGGCTGGTACTAGCGCGTTCTGCCCGGCGCGTACCACCAACAGTAGGCAGCGCCTACAATCACCAGAATCGCTCCGCCCCACGCATTGGCGTGATATTGAGAGAGTACCACGGGGACCGCGACGTGATGCAGTATCTCCCACAGGCCGGCGCCGAGCGTCAGCAGCCCGTCGCCCAGCAAGGAAATTCCGATGAAAAACCAGATCGAGATGGATTCGCGTTCGCTCATTTGTTCCTCACCACAGATAGATGTTCAGTGCTATCAACACGACCATAACGACCACGGCCCAAAATATAGGCCGCTCATAGACTGCTAAATGCCCTTCCGATGGGATCGGCGTCACGCCCATGACCAGGCCCACAAGCTCGCTATCGGGCTTTGGCCGCGTCATATAGCTCACAACAACAGTCACGACCACGCACACGATCCAGCACCACAGACCACGCCATACGTCCTGCGCCATATCGCTCGCATTGCCGTAGAACGTAAGCGTCTTGACTGCCGCGGGATCGACCTTCACCCAAGCCCACATCCCCACGGAAGAGAGCGTTCCGAGAAGCAAGCCCCAGAAGCCGCCGGCGGCCGTGCATCTTTTCCAGAGCATGCCGAGGAGCACCGTGCCAAACAGCGGAGCGATAAAAAAGCTGAACAGCGCCTGGACGTAATCCATGATGCTTTTGAAGTCCATGGCGATATACGCCGTACCGACGCTGATGAGCACGCCCAGAACCGTGCACCATCGGCCCATGCTGACAAGTTCCTGATCGGTGGCATTCTTCTTGAACAGAGCACCGTAGAGATCATAGGTCCAAACCGTGGAGAACGCGGTGACGTTGCCGGCCATGCCGGACATGAAACCCGCCATCAGCGCCGTAACACCGAGGCCCAGGAGGCCAGGACCGGCGTAGCGTGCGAGCATCAACGGCAACACTTCGTTGTAACTGTGGCCGCCGGTGGCATCCGCGAGCACTTGAGGCATGAGCTTCATGGGCAGGAGCGCGATTCCCAAAAGGCCAGGCAGGATCACGATGAACGGAACGAACATCTTGAAACCCGCACCGATGATCGGAGCCATTTTCGCCGCGCGCATGTCTTTGGCTGAAAGAATGCGCTGCACCACGAGGAAATCCGTGGTCCAGTAACCGAACGAAACGACGAAGCCCAAACCGAAGACGATGGCGAACCAATTTATGCCCATCGGATTGTTTTGGAACGAACCGAGCGTGCTCCAAACGTGCGTGTATTCGCGCCCCGCGTTGGTTGCGATCTGCATCTTGAGATTGTGCCAACCGTGGGCTTCGACCAAGCCCAAGATCGGAATCAGCAACGCGCCCGCCCAAATCAACATGAATTGCAGTACTTCATTGAAGATGGCCGAGCGCAGGCCGCCGAGGCCGACGTAAATCGCCACAGTGATCGCCGAGACCCAGATGCTGAAGTTGAGGTTCCACCCGAGCACGACTTTCATTACCAATGCCATCGCGAACATATTGATGCCGCTCATAAGAACGGTCATCACGGCGAAGGTGACGGCGGAGAGCGCGCGCGTGGGCTCTCCGAATCGCAATTTCAAATAACCCGGCACGGAATGCGTCTTCGAGATGTAATAGAACGGCATCATCACCAAGCCGAGGAAAATCATGGCGGGAATAGCGCCGATCCAGTACCAGTGGATGGCCATGATGCCGTATTGGTACGCGGCACCAGCCCAGCCCATCAATTCAAGCGCACCGAGATTGGCAGAGAGAAAACTCAGACCGGCAATCCATGCCGTCATCTCCCGGCCGGCCATGAAATAGTCTTCGCTGGTGTTGGCCCATCGCTTGAGGTAGAAGCCGATGCCCAGAACCAGAGCGAAATAAAAGACGACGATGACGGCGTCTACCGGCGTCAATTGCACCAGTTGCGTGGGCACAATCGACGCAGCGAGAGAAGCCAAAGGCGAGACGTGATCGACAAGGATCATTTGGGAGGGCTCCGTGACCTATGGGGTTTTATCCTGAGCGGCCTGCGGATACAAGGACAAAAAGCGGACGCGGCAGTTTTGGCAAAGCAACGCTCCAATCCGACGAAAGTGGGATGCGGAGACGAATCACGCGCGGTGGCGCTCCGGCTGTTTGGCGGCACCGACGGAGGTGCGATCGATTTCGGCCGCAGACGATACGGGGACCGAATTGGCGATTTTTCGCATCAGGATTTGCGCGTCGCCGATGTACTGCTCAGCGAAAGCGCCTTCGCAGCTTGCCAGATAATATTCCCAGGTGCGAATGAAGCGGTCGTCGAACCCCATGCGGCGGACGTCGTCGAGACGATCGAGAAATCGTTCGCGCCAGTGGCGCAGCGTGGTGGCGTAGTGCAAGCCGATTTCGTGCAGTTCATGAACATGAAGACGCGTGCGACGCGAGAGGCATTCGAGAATGGCGGCGATTGAGGCGAGTTGGGCGCCGGGGAAAATCCGGCGTTCAATCCAATCGTGCGAGCGCACGTGCGCGGGAAATCGGCGCTCATTCATGGTGATGGTTTGTAAAAACATTGCGCCGCCGGGCGCGAGAACGCGATCGCAGGCGCCGAAGAAATCGTCATAGTGTTCGACGCCGACAGCTTCAAACATTTCGATGCTGACGATTTTATCGTAGGAGCCGCGGAGATCGCGATAATCCTCAAAGAGCAGGCGCACGCGCGAACCGGCTTCGCCGGCGCGGTCGATGGCTTCCTTTGCATACTCGTATTGCTGGCGGCTGATTGTGGTGGTGGTGACGTGGCAGCCGTAATTCCGCGCGGCGTAGAGAGCGAAGCCGCCCCATCCTGTGCCAATTTCGAGAAGGTGATCCCGCGGACGCAAATCAAGAGATTGCGCGATGCGAGCAAGTTTCCGCTGCTGCGCGGATTCGAGAGATTCATTTGCGTCGCCGAAAATCGCGCAGGAATACATCAGCGTCGGGTCGAGAAAAAGCTGGTAGAACTCATTGCCTAAATCGTAGTGGAAGGCGATGTTCTGGCGGCTGTCGCCCGGATTGTTTGTGCGGCGCGGGCGGCGCAAGCGATTGCGGAAACGGGTCAGCATGGAGATCAGGCCGCCTTCGCGGTCCATGCGATCGACATTGCGCACCGCGAAGCGAACAACGTTGGCGAGATCGGGCGAAGACCATTCTCCATCGACGTAGGAATCGCCCAGGCCGACATCGCCGCCCCAGAGCACGCGGCGAAAAAAACGATCGTCGTGCACGGCGAGCGTGGCTTGGATATCGCTGGATCGCTGGCCGAAATGATGCGTCTGCCCACCGCACGCGAGGTCGAGCGAACCCTCGGTGCATTGCTTCAGGCCGCGGAGAACGAGCGATTTTGAGATGCCGCCGCTCATTTTGGTTTTCCTGAGAGGACCGGTTCCAACTGCACCGAATTTAGTGGCACTGCGTCCGCTGCGGCTGGCATTGTCGCGTCGGGCTTCCACGAGACTCCCCAGTGCGTCTTGTTTACCGGGCGAAAACGGCCGTGGCCGGGATGCGGCACAACCGGGACGCCTTTGAGTTTCAATTTTATCGCTTGCCAGTGAATTGCGGCGACCACTTTGGCCGTCATCCAGGGAAATTGACGGAGCGCGCGGTGCAATTCGCGGCGATTCCATTCGCGGCGATCGAGCGTGAGCGTGGCGTCGAAGACTTCGCGGCCTTGCTGATAATTGACGCAGTGGATTTGCAGGCGATCTTCGGGCGGAGTGAACGTCCAGGAATATTCCTGGTCCATGCCGAGAAATGGAGAGACGTGAAAGCGCTTCTCAAACGTGTAGTGTTTATTGGCGCCTGACGGAATAGATCCGGCTGGGCGACGTTCTTGTCCGGGGCCGAGCCAATAATTGTGCGTTTCGCCGAAGGTATTGTTCACTTCAGCGAGGATTTGGCGCATGCCGCCCGCGCCATCGGAGACATAAAAGAAGGACACGGGATTGAAACTGTAATTAAAAAAACGCAGGTGAGTGAGCAAGTAGATCGGCCCAGGGGCGAGCGTTTCGCCGTTGAGCGCGGCATCGGCGGCAAGACGTTCCCGCAAGGGCCGGCTCGGATCGCCGAAATGCTCGCGCTCGTCGTAGGAGACGAGGTTGCAGCGGTTGTAGGACGCAAGCGGCGAAATCCGCATCAGTTCCCGCAGCCGGTCAATCTCCAGGAACACCATGAAGAGCGGGTACGTGAAGTCGTGGCGCGCCGGCGTAAACCGGCGGTGGCGCAACGTGCCCACGTAGATCGAGGATTGCATCTCGTTCCCTTTCGTCCGGGCGCGCTTCGAGGCTTCGGACCACGCGCAACGCGGAGTTTAAGCCATCTTCGTGAAAGCCGCAAAACCAATACGCACCGCAGAAATGAGTGTGATGCCGGCCGCTGATTTCGGCCCAGCGGGATTGCGCGCGAATCGCGTCTTGGGTAAAGAGCGGATGATCGTAAGTCAAGTGGCGCAGAATTTTTTCGGGGCGAACAGCTTCGGTACGATTCAGAGTGACGAAATAATCCGTGGTGGCGCGCAATTTCTGCAGACGATTCAGATGATATGTAAGCGTGACGGCGGCCGGATCCTGGCCAAGGTGATAATTCCAGGAGGCGCGCGCATCGGGATTGCGGGGGAGCAAATTGGAATCGGTATGCAGAACCGCGGTGTTTCGATTCGTCTGGAATTTCGAGAGGATCTCGCGCTCGACGCGAGAGGCGTCGCGCAGCAGGCCAAGCGCTTGAGGCGCGTGGCAGGCGAATACGACGTCGTCAAAGTGTTCGGGCTCGTTGCCGGCGGCATAAATTCGCACGCCGCGGGAAGTGCGGGCCACGCCGGTGATCGTGACGCCCAGGCGAATGCGATTGCGATAGGGCGCCGTGAGAGGCGCGATGTAGCCGCGGCTGCCGCCGGCGATGGTGTACCACGGGAATTGCGTGGTGACGCGCAGGAAATCGTGATTGTCAAAGAAGCGGATCAGCGTGAGTGCGGGGAAACTTTCGACTTTGTCGAGCGATGTGGACCAAACGGCCGAAGCCATCGGGTAAAGGTAATAGCGCGTGAAATCGCGGCTGAAGCGATTGCGTTCGAGGTATTCGGCGAGCGAAAGATCGGCGCCATCGGGATCGGCAAGCAGGGCGCGGGCCTGGCGATTGAATCTGAGAATCTCGAGGAAGAAGCGGTAGTGGCGCAGGGCGAAAATATTGCGGCGCTGAGCGAAGAAGCCGCGCAGGTCGCGGCTGCTGTACTCAAAATTCGCTTCGGGGTGCGAGACGCCGAAGGACATGTCGCTCAATTGGCGTTGGACGCCCAATTCGGACAAGAGACGGACAAAATTCGGGTAGGTGCGATTGTTGTGGACCAGGAAACCTGTGTCGATCTGAAGCGGGCCTTCGGGGGTTGCGATGTCGTGCGTATCGGTGTGGCCGCCGAGACGATTATCCTTTTCAAACAATACAACTTCGTGGTGCCGGCTGAGGAAGTAAGCCGTCGCCATACCGGAAATACCAGACCCCAGTACGGCGATTCGGCTCATCCAACCTCTTCAGGCCTCGGCTCAGACGGCAGGCGAAATCCGCGCAGCTCGTGAACGATGCCGAGACGCCCGAGGCACCAAAGGCCGTAGTAGGTAACGTCAATCTCCCACCAACGCATGCCTTGGCGACAGGCGTACATGTGACGATGATGATTGTTGTGCCAACCTTCGCCGAGCGTGATAAGGGCGAGGGTGAAACTGTTGCGGCTGTGGTCCGGCGTATCGAAGCGGCGAGTGCCCCAGAGATGCGCGAGCGAATTAATGCAGAAGGTACCGTGAAAGAGCACGACGGTCGAGACGAGGAAACCCCAGACGAACGCGGGCCATCCGCCCAGTGCGAGCAAAGTTCCCGCGAGAGCGATTGGGGGAATCCAGTGATAGTGGTCAATCCAGCGCAGCTCGGGATACTTGCCGAAATCCTGGATCATGCGCGAATCGTAGCGATCGTACTCGTGCGAAAGAATCCAGCCGACATGCGACCACCAGATGCCATGCAGACCCGGGGAATGAATGTCTTCTTCCTGATCGGCATAGCGATGGTGGTGCCGATGATTGGCCGCCCACCAGAGGACGCCTTTCTGGCAGGACGTCTCCGCCGAAAACGCCAGCATGAATTGCCAAAAGCGATTGACCTTGAACGAGCGATGGCTGAAATAACGGTGATAGCCAGCAGTGACGACAAACATGCGCGCAACATACAGGATTGCCGCGAGCGCGACCCACTTCCAGTGAAAGGTGACGAAGAAAACGGCGAGGCAGCTTGCGTGGATCAGGAAGAACGGAATCGTTCTAACGTAATGGTGGCGCTTCCAGAAGCCGCCGGATGGAGCGGTGCCAAACTTGGGCGTTGCTAGAGCAGTTGCCACAGATGCCCCCTAGGATGGATTACGGCATATCGAAGAACTTGGATTGCGGGTTCTTACGGAATCCATATTAGTCGCAGTTGAGTCTATCGGCAACGTAAACGGGCGGGCATCTGCGCGCAATCGAGCGCTCGAACCCGGAGCGGGCACCAGACCCCACACTAGCGGGCGGCGCCGGATAGCCGCTTGCCATGGCGCGAAACGGAACATACCATCCGCGGAGTCGCTCGCGGTGAATCTGCCTGGGTGTAAATCCGATTGCGGACTGGGTTCCGTATCCTAGACGCGAAAGAGCGCGTGCGTGCAGATTGCAAGGTCAGGATACAAGGAGAGTGAAGCAGATGAAGAAAACTCTGGTGTTTCTGTTCGGCGCAATTATCGCGACCATGCTCGTGGTTACGAGTCTGGCAAGCTTGAGGCGGCCGATTTGGGCGTCGGGCACGGAGTTCCACTGGATTTCGAGCCCGTGGTCGGTGGCGACGCTATTCGATGCGTACTTTGGGTTTCTGACCTTTTATGTGTGGGTGGCGTACAAGGAGCGGACGGCGGCGGCGCGCGTGGTGTGGTTTATCCTGATTATGGCGTTGGGAAATATGGCGATGTCGGCGTATGTGCTTCTTCAATTGTCGAAATTGCGGACGGGGCAATCGTTTGAGGCGCTGCTGGTGCGCGCGAAATGATTCGGCGGCGTGAATCGCGATGAATGAAACGCGAGTATGAGCGGATTTTTTCAGCGCCGGTTGGTCCAGCCGCTTTTGCAACTTCTCCGCGTGGGGATTACGCCGGAGAAGATTGCATTGAGCCTGGCGTTTGGATTGGTGCTGGGCACGTTTCCAGTTCTAGGATCGACGACGATCCTGTGCACGCTGGCCGTGTTTATCTTCGGCTTGAACTTTCCCACCATCCAAATTGTGAACTATTTCGTATATCCATTGCAGCTGGTACTGCTGGTGCCGTTGCTTCGCGCGGGCCGGATTTTGTTTCGCGCGCCGCGATTACCATTCAAGCTGGCGGACATCGTCGCGATGATTCACGTGAGTCCGAAGGGCGCGATTCGCGTGTTATGGGTCGCGACGCTGCATGCCATGGTCGCGTGGCTGGTCGTGGCGGTGCCGATGATTCTGATACTGAATGCGGCGTTACGTCCGGCGGTGCGGCGACTGGGGCGCGGATTGGGCGCACTCAAAACGACTGGCTCTGTGCACATCGTAAGTGCGCCTGGAGAAACCATATCTGCGAGCGCCACCTCAGTTGAGAGCACAGGAAAACCATGACGCCGGCGCTCGCATTAGCGCTGCATCTTCTTCTGATCGGCGCGGGACTTGTCGCCGCGCTGATGTTTGTGCTGTGGCTGATTCATCTTGCGATCCGGAACGCCGGGATTGTGGATGTCGGCTGGTCGCTGGGACTCATAGTGTTGGTGGGAGTGGCCGCGTTGCATGCGCCGCATGGCGCTGCACCGCTTCGCACATGGGCGCTGATCGCGATGGTTACGATCTGGGGCTTGCGACTGGCAATCCATATTCTGATTCGCATGACATCGGGTCCGGAGGACGCGCGCTACACGCAGATTCGAAGCGAGTGGAAGACGCAGATTCCCCTGAAATTTTTGGCCTTCTTCGAGTTTCAGGCTCTGCTCGACGTGGTGCTGGCACTTCCATTTTTTGCCGTGGCGCTCGATCCATCGCCGCATATTTCACCGCTCTGTTACGCGGGGATCGCAATCTGGCTGTGCGCGGTAATCGGCGAGAGCACCGCGGACGCGCAATTGGCTGTGTTCAAGCGCAATCCGGCGAATCGCGGCAAGGTGTGCCAAGCGGGACTGTGGAATTATTCGCGGCATCCGAATTATTTTTTCGAGTGGCTGGTGTGGGTGGCGTGGGCTGTGTTCGCGTTGGGATCGCCGGCAGGATACGTGGGATTGATCGGGCCGGTGTTGATGTTTTATTTCTTGTTCCGCGTGACGGGCATCCCGGCCACGGAAGCCCAATCGCTGCGGAGTCGTGGCGACGCGTACCGGCGCTATCAGAAGACTACGAGCGCGTTTGTGCCGTGGGCCCACAAAAAAGCGCAAGATCACACTTAGGAGAATATCGCCGTGAATATCACGAGTACAGATCCCCTTGGCGCGGTGACACACGCTAGCGCCGCTGTTGTGCCGCGATCGGCGCTTTCTCGCGTGGCGGAAAGCGGATGGGTGCCCGACGCGCTGCTGCGAATTGGAATTCGTAGGATGCTCGCGGCGCGGCTCGCACAAGAAGACGCGGGCGATGCCGAGCGTAATCTTGCGCGGAAGCTTGCGCTGATCGAGCGGCTGCGGCGCAGTCCGATCGCGGTGGAGACGGCTGCCGCAAACGCGCAGCACTACGAGGTGCCCGCGCGATTTTTCGAGCTCGTTTTGGGACGGCAGATGAAATACAGCAGCGCGCTATGGGAATCGGACACGCGCACGCTCGACGAGGCGGAAGAAAATATGCTTGGCGAAACCGCGCGCCGCGCCGAAATCGCCGATGGTCAGCGGATTCTGGAATTGGGCTGCGGATGGGGATCGCTGTCGCTGTATCTTGCGCGGCATTTCCCGCACAGCGAAATCGTGGGCATATCGAATTCGCATTCGCAGCGCGAATTCATTGAGGCGCGCGCGCGGGAACGCGGCCTGAACAACCTAAAAATCGTCACCGAAGATATCAATCGGTTCGAGGCGGGTGCGAAATTCGATCGCGTGGTTTCGGTTGAGATGTTCGAGCACACGCGGAATCTTGAGATGCTGTTGCAGCGCGTGGCGTCGTGGATGACGGACGATGCGCGGCTTTTTGTGCACATTTTCACGCATCGCCGCTTCGCATATCTGTTCGAGGCGCGCGATTCGTCGGACTGGATGTCGGAGCATTTTTTTACCGGCGGGATTATGCCGAGCGAGGATCTGGTGCTTTATTTCCAGCGTGACGTGCGCCTCGTGCGGCAATGGCGCGTTAGCGGCACGCACTATCAGAAAACCTCCGATGCCTGGCGGCGAAATGTCGATGCGCACCGCGGCGAAATTCTGGAAGTATTCGCGGAGACATACGGTCGCGGACTTGCAGGAAGAGCGCGACGGCGCGAGGCGCAGCGATGGCTGGAGCGCTGGAGAATTTTCTTTTTCGCGTGCGAAGAATTGTGGGGCTACGCGGGCGGAGAGGAATGGGGAGTGTCGCACTATCTGTTCGCGCGCACGTGACGGGCGGCGCGCGTTTATTTTTCTCGCTTTTTTCTTCGTGACGCCAATTACATAGATTTGTTCAGAAGAGCATCGACTTCGGCGCGCTTCGGCATCGACGGCGCGGTGCCGCGGCGCGTGACGGAAATTCCGGCGACGGCGCAACCGAATCGGGCGGCAGTCGCGATGTCGGCGCCTTCGGAAAGTGCCACGGCAAAACCGCCGCTGAAGGCGTCGCCGGCACCGGTTGTTTCCACTACCGCACCGAATTCCACGGCGGGAACGTGCTGCGCAAGCTTGGAATTTTTCACAAAGGCGCCTTGCGCGCCTAGAGTAACCACAACGCTGCCAGCGCCGCGAGTGAGCAAAGCGTCCGCGGCGCGTTCGGCCTCCGCAATATTGCCGACCGGCAAGCCCGTGAGCGCGGCGGCCTCGGTTTCGTTCGGCGTGAGATAGTCGCACAGACCAAAGATACTTTCGGGCAACGGAACAGCCGGCGCGGGATTGAGGATCGTGACCACGCCGAGCGAGCGCGCGAGTTTCAATCCGTGCTCGGCGACAGAAACGGGAACTTCGAGCTGCGTCATGAATATTGCGGATTGCGCGATGCGGTCGCGCGCGCGATCCACCTCGGCAGGCGTGACGTGATAGCCCGAGCCGGGGACGACGATGATGGCATTTTCTCCGCGCGCTTCGTCGACAATGATGGCCGCGGCGCCGGTTCCCTGCTCCGTGGACTCAAATACAAATTTGGTGTCGATGCCCTCTTCCGCGTAAGTACGACGCGCCAGATCGCCGAACGCATCGCGGCCGAGCTTACACAGAAACGTGACGTTACCGCCGGCGCGCGCGGCAGCTACGGCCTGATTGGATCCCTTGCCACCGGGGCCGAGCACGAACGAACCGCCGAGAATCGTTTCTCCCCACGCCGGGATGCGCTGCGTGCGAAAAGCGAGATCGGCGACGAAACTGCCCATGATCGTGATGTGGTTACGCGCGGTTTGATTTGGCATGGAGTCCCCGGCTCACGATTTGATGGCCATCGAGATCAACACCAACGCCAGAAGATAGAAAAAAACCATGCCGGCCAAATAACTTTTCGAGCGTCCGCCGGCATTGCGAAATTCATGCCACACGAAAACGCCCCAAAGCGCGGCGACCATCGGCGACGCTTGTCCAATGGCATATGAGATCGCTACGCCTACCAGGCTGGCGGCGACAAAATTGCAGACGGTGCCGAGGCCCCAGATCGCGCCGCCCAGCAGTCCCAGAACATGATAGGACGCGGAGGCCCGAAAATATTCGGACATTCCGATTGGTTCGCCTACGAGCGGCCATTTCATCAGGATCGTGTTGAACACGAAACAGCACACAAGCGATCCCACTGTAAAAAAAACCGCAACCGAATATGGAGTGAGAGGGTGCGCGGCCGTCATCGCGCGCGTCACGAACGGCGCGAACGTGCCCATCAGCAATCCCGAAACGATGCAGACCAGTACGCCTTTGCCGGACGCGGCGTGATTTTCGCCACGCCGCGCACCGTAGGCTTTGCCGATCAGGATCACGGCAAGCACGGCCGCCGCGACACCCAAGCCAAGCAAACGGGTATTGCCCTGCGGCTGGATGGCGTAGCTGAGGACGACCCCTTCGACCAGCGCAATTCCGATGGAAGTGGGAAACGCGACTGCCAGGCCCACCATCTCGATTCCCGCCATCAGCAGGAAGTTCGCGATGTTGAAAAGAAAGCCCGCCAGCAAAGCGTAATGGATGTTCGCGTGCGTCGTTGAGTGGACATTCGCAAGGAAGCCCGATTCGCCGCCATATATCGAACCCAGGGTGAACGCGAGGATTATGGAGATCAGAAGCGTTCCGAACGCGTAATCCCAATAATAGAGCTCGAAGCGGTAATTTTTCGTGAGCTTGTAGGTGTTGGCGAACGATCCCCAGCAAACGGTGCTGAGCACCGTCATAAAAAGCGCGAGCGCGAATGTGTGGGGCACAAACATGAACGCGGCACCCCTTTCGGCAGCGGATCTTTCTTACAGCGAAAGCTCCCGTTGCCGGGACTTTCGCTCAGACTGCCCGGCGACCGCAGGAGCATACCCGCATTGACGAGCGAAATGAAAGATTTCCTACATCGCGCGATGGAGCGATGACGTGACGGCTAGGAGCGCAAAGGATGGATCACGATGGCGGGCGCTATTTCCGCAGATGCGGCAATTTTGCTTCTACCGTGTAGCCGAGAGCGCCTTCCCAGGAACCGTACGTGGGATTCGGCAATTGGAACCAGCGCTCGCCCCACATGGGTTGGTGGTCGTCAAAAAGTTTCTCGCGGCCCGCGAGATTTGCCGATGTCTTTGGAATGCCCAGAAAATCGCCGAGCTGATCGCCGAATTGAAGAACGATGCGGTAGTGGCGAGCGACTTCAGCGCGGCGCGGCGTCTTGTCCGCGCCTCCGCCGGCGTCGTTGCACAACATCCAATCCGCGCCGGTGGCTAGGGGTAATTTGAGTTTTCGCAATTGCTGCACGGTCGGGTCGTTATCGTTCGCGGGATCGCACGCGCGATTGGTGATGTAGATGGGAGCAACGTGATGGTCGCGCGCGAATTCCAGGAAATGCAGGGCACCGGGAACCAGGCCCGCGTCTTCTTCCTTCACCCACACTTGCCATGCATCTTCTGACCACGAATTCCCGGACGCAATTAAGCGCGCCTCAAAAGGAGAATTATCGAGAACCGTTTCGTCAAGATCGAGAACTACGGCCGGCGGCAAATTCTCAAAATCGCCGGTCTGCTCGAGCGCAGCGGTCCAGTGGTGATCGGCGATTCCTCGCAACAAAGCGCCTTCCGCGTCGTGGTAGGTTTCCATCGTGCTGGCCTTGTACTCAACCGCGGTTTGCATCCACAACGTCGCGTTCAAGTTCTCGTATGTTGGACACGCGGGTGGGACCGGGCGCGCGGCGATCAGCGCAAACAGCGATCCAAGCACCGCGAAACACGTGGCAAGACGAATCATCGATTGTGCCCCCCGATCGTCGCGTCGATCCATCGACCGTGCTCCACGTGATTCTACCGGAGTATGCGCGGAAATCGATACGACAGCGGGATCACCAATGAGACGTGGCGTGAGTCTGGCTGCGAGGTCAAACGGATAAATAGATCGGATGCCCGGCGCTCGTGGCGCGCGATCCGATCACTCCGGCGCCAGCAGTTGCCTGATCACCGGAGGGTCCGGTGGCTTGACGTACTTTTTGTGATGGCATTCGATATAGCCGGCGGCCGCGGGCGTCCACAATTTTTGTCGACGCCCACGGCCTCGGCTGGCTCAGCTCCGCTCGATATTTCGCGCTAGAACTGGTTCCACAGATACTGCGTGTACACCTCGTGGTGGAACTGCACCTCGGGCGCCTTCACGACAGTACCCAATAGACGCGGGCACCGGTCAGCGGAAGCTTTCTTCAACTCGGCGTAGCGGCTTTTGACATCTTTGCCGAAAAGCGTGGTGGTCCACTCCGCCTCTTCAAAGGCTTTCAGCGCGTCGTAAATGTTGTCCGGCAGGTAGCGGTGCGCGTCGCGTAGATTGTCGATCTTCGCGATCGAGCCTTCGATGCCGGTTTTGAAAATCGAGTACAACAACATGTAAGGATTGGCGTCGGGAGCCACAGAGCGAATTTCCACGCGGGCGCTCTTTGAATTGCCGATGGGGATGCGCACCATCGAGCCGCGGTCCGTCGCCG
>JBAQYV010000023.1:0-13440 GCA_049790315.1 Candidatus Acidiferrales bacterium
CGCCACCGGCGCCGATTCCTAACCGCAGCTACGCCGAATCGACGCCCAACTTCGAGCACGGGCGGCGGGCATTCCCCGACCTGATTGGACCCTACATGCCGCCACATGTAGACCAACCCAAACTGACGAATTCCCAGCAACTGGCGCAGATGATTCACGACGGCAAAATCGATCTGAGTCTGCAAGATTGCATCGCGCTCGCGCTGGGGAACAATTTGGACATCGAAATCCAGCGCTACAATCCGTGGATCGCGGAAACCAACGTGCTGAGGGCCAAGGGCGGAGGCCAGGGGTTTGCGATGGGAAACCTTCCAGCGCTGACGTTCGATCCGGTGGTTAACGGCAACGCGGCGTTTACGGACAACAACATCCCGGTGAGCAACCCATTCCTGCTCGGCGCGGGACTCGGTCTTGAAGCCTTCACCACGCATGAGACCACGCTGAACTTCAATTACCAGCAGGGATTCGCGACGGGGACATCGATTTACGTGGCGGACAACAATACGCGCGAATCGAGCACGTCTGGCGAAAACACGTTCAATCCGTTTGTGGAGTCCACGATCGAATTCGCATTCACGCAACAATTGCTGAACGGATTTGGAATCGGCGTAAATCGCCGCAACATTACGATCACGAAAATCGACAAGGAAATCGCGGACGCCGCGTTCGACCAGCAAATGATTACCTCGGTAACGGCGGTGGAGAATGCTTACTGGGAGCTGGTCTACGCGCGAGACAACATCAAAGTGGGCCAGGAATCGCTGACGCTGGCGCAACAAACGTACGACGACAATAAGAAGCAGGTGGATATCGGAACACTGGCGCCGCTGGAATTAGTGCAGGCTGAGGCGCAAGTGGCGACGGCGGAGCAGACGCTGATCACCGACCAGACCGTGCAACTGCAAAACCAAACCACGCTGCTGAACCTGATCGTGAACGATGTGACGGATCCCGCGCTGTTGAGCGTTGAAATTATTCCTACCGATGCGTTGCAGCCCAATACCGATCAAGCGGTCCCGGAACTCGCCGACGCGCTGAAAGAGGCGCTGGCGAATCGCCCGGACGTGCATGAGGCGGGGCTGACGATCAAGGCGGACGACGTGAATGTGCACGCCACGCAGAACGCGCTGTTGCCCACGCTCTCACTGGGCGGAGAATATTCGTCGGTTGGGCTGGCGGGAAATTCCACGACGACAACGAACACAACGACGGCGATTGGCGCCGACTTGGCCGAGCCGATACTGAACGCCAACGGAACTCCGTTCCTGAATCCGGTGACGAACTTGCCGATTTTTGTTTCCGAGCCGACCGCGGAAAGCAGCACGACAACGACATCGACAAGCGGCATCGGCGACGCGTACACCGAGGCCTTCCACAATCGATTCCCCACTTACAGCGCGCAATTAACTCTGTCGCTTCCCATCCGGAACCGCGAAGCCCAGGCCGATTCCGCGCACGCGCAATTGTCGGAACGGCAGGACGAAGCAAATCAGCGCAAGACCGAGAATGGCGTGCTGGTGGACGTGCGGAACGCGATCATCGAGCTGGTGCAGGGGAAAGCGGCGCTGGACGCCGCAACCAAGACTCGGATCCTGGATCAGGAAACGCTCGATGACGAGGAGAAGAAACTGAAACTGGGCGCGTCGACGATTTTCAACGTCGTGGTGGACCAGAATACTTTGGCGGGAGCGGCGAGCGCGGAGGTTCGAGCACTGGCGAATCTGGTGGAGGCGCAGGTGAATTACGACCGAGCGATGGCTCGGACGCTCGATGTGAATCACATCACGATAGCCGACGGGAAGACGGGCGTGGC
The DNA here is from genome assembly GCA_049790315.1 of Candidatus Acidiferrales bacterium. Classification (GTDB taxonomy): domain Bacteria; phylum Acidobacteriota; class Terriglobia; order Acidiferrales; family UBA7541; genus DASPOJ01. The sequence goes on from JBAQYV010000023.1 coordinate 1,814, forward strand.
GCCGCGCGATACGTTGATTCCAGGGACGACGGCGTCGGGCGCGCTAATGGGCGATGCGCCGGCGCAAGGCGCGAGCGGGGCCGGGACATCCGAGGGCGGCCCGGCGCCGGACGATGCCGCGGCAATACGCGAGGCGGGCGTGACAAATCAACGCGGTGCGTCGAGTCGAGGGAATTGATGGCGGGCGCCGGCGCCCTTCGCTGGATTGTGTCGCCCCTACGGGGCTCTTTGGCGTTTGTGATGTGTACCAGGGCTTACGCCCCGGGGCTAAAATATGCCGCCCCTGCGGGGCTTAGTTCGTTTGCCCCAGTCGAACTTGGCGCTCCGTTCCAGGCTTTCGCAAATAATTGTGGAAACTCTCCCCGAATAAGCCCGACAACTTACTTTCTCCTCCAGCCGAGTTTCGGAGTTCGGATGTGTGGCACGCGATTCTTCGCGCGCACTGCCGACGCGGTTTGTGGGATACTCCCGCTGCTCCCGGGCGCCGGGCCGCAATCGTCGTCGCCAATTTTGTGGGAATCGGACCTCGCCGTTCCATGCCTCCATCTCCGCAGGTTACCGGAAATCTTGAGCCCGCAGTGCCGCGCAGACGCTGGGGAATCGCGTGGCTGCTGGGCTTTGGAATCATGGTCAATTATTTCGACCGCGCGAATCTTTCCGTGGCGCTGGGCGCGCTGCATTCGGACTTCGGCATATCGACAGCGAAATTCGGGATTTTGACGAGCGCGTACATTTGGTCGTACATGCTGTTGCAGATGCCGTCGGGATTGTTGCTCGATCGATTCGGCGTGAAATTGATCGGGCGCGTGAGTTCGTTTCTTTGGAGCGTGGCGTCGTTCGCGGCAGCGATGGCGGCGGGACTGAGAACGTTTTTTGTGGCGCGGCTAGTGCTGGGCGTGGGGGAAGCTCCGACATTCCCCGGAAACGCGAAGGCCGTGGGCTATTGGTTTCCCAAGGCTGAGCGAACGTTCGGCACGGCGATTTTCGACGGCGCCTCAAAGTTGGGAGCGGCGCTGGGCGCGCCGTTGCTGGGACTTGTGCTGGAACATTTCGGCTGGCGCTGGTGCTTTGCGGCGAGCGGAATCATCAGCGTTTTATTCTTCGCGATGTTCACGGTGTATTACAAAAACCCCAGCGAAGACAAGAAACTGACACTTGCCGAGCGCGAATTCATCGCGCGCGGCGGGGCGCAACCCGAGGATAAAGCGCGGGCGGCGCAGGGCGCTCCGCTGGGTTACTTGCTGCGGCGCAAAAAAGTTTGGGGAATGTCGCTGGGCTACGCTTCGTACAATTACAGTTTCTATCTTTTGTTTTTTTGGCTGCCGACGTACATCAACACGGCGCTGCATCTTTCGCGATTGCGCTCGGATATTTATACGGGAATTCCGTGGCTGCTGGCGACGATTGCGGAGATCGGGATCGGCGGATACCTGGTGGATATATTGATCAAGCGCGGCTGGAACGCGGATCGCGTGCGGAGAACGGTGCTGATTGGCGGCACGGCGCTGGGACTGGCTCTTCTGGGCGTGGGGCAGACGGTGCGGCCGGTTGTGGCGCTGTTTTGGATCAGCATCGCAATTTGCGGATTGTCGGCGGCGTCGCCGATCGGATGGTCATTGCCCTCGCTGCTGGCGCCGCGCGAAAGTGTGGGAACGCTCGGCGGAATTCTGAACACGGGCAATCAGATTTCGGCGATTGTGGCGGCCACACTGACCGGATTCATCCTGCGGAACCACACGTTTGAATACGCGTTCGCGGTGGCATCGGTGTATCTGGCGATCGGCGTCGCGGGATATATGTTTTTGCTCGGGCGGATCGATCCGCTGCCGGAGCCGAGCTCAAATTAGAAATGGCCAGCGCCGCCCCGGAGGGCGGCGCCGCAGAAGCCCCGATTTCGCGATTACTTCACTTCCCTGCCGCGTAGTGCTTGGTCTCTTTAGTCCTCGCGTTGTACACGTCGAAACTTCCGTCGGGCCATGCTGACACTTTGATGTAGAAGCCGGTGTCTTCACCGTGCACGTTGGCGATGAATTCGTCGGGGACGTTGTGAGCTTTGGCGCCCTCTTCGGAATAATGGAGCTGCCAGAGATTTTCGAGGCGCGGGGATTTCTCGATCGTGTCATACGTCGGCGGGGAGCCACCTTTCGTGGCGCCGTTGTCCATGATTGCAACGCGCGGCGCGACGGCATCGAGGAACGCGGGGCTGCTGCTCTGATACCAGCCATGATGAGAAACCACGAGAATATCGAACGTGCCAAGCTTGTTGGTGGGGCAGACGAGCGGGCGTTCCTTGTCCCAGGTGAGATCGCCGAGATCGAGGATGCGAAGTTTGCCGAACGTGAGGACGGTGCCGACAGAGCGGAGATTCTCAGTTTTGTCGGTGGGGCGAATCTCAGTGGTGGCGCAGGCGGAATTGGACGCGCCGGAACCGGGGACTCCGGGGAGCGCCTGAGCGATTTCGACGCCGTCAGCGGTTACGACCTCGGCCCTAATGCCGGTGATCGGCAAAAGCATTCCGGGTTTGGCGAGAATGCGCTTGAAGTTTCCCATCCGGAGAAGGGCTTGGTAGGCGAGATAGCCTCGCTCGGTGGCGGCCTCTGTCGTCTCGCGATTCGGGCCGTGATCAATGAAGGTGCCGATCGGGATGCGCGCGGCTAGCTGAGGCGCTCCGCCGACGTGGTCCTCGTGATAATGCGTGAAGAGGACGTAATCGAGCTTTGAAATTCCGGCGAGCATGGCGGCGGCGACGATGCGATCGGCGTCGCGGGCGTTGTTGTCGGGCCAGCCGGTGTCAATCAGCAGGGATTGGCCCGTGGGGGTGACGAAGAGCGTGGATTGGCCGCCTTCGACATCAATGAAATAGATTTGTAGGGCCTTCGCGGCTGGCGCGGCAGGCGCCGTGTCGGGTGGCGCAGCGAGTAGGCGCGGCGCCGCATAGACGGCGAGCGCCGCGACAATGATTATGGCGGCGAATTGCGTGGGAATGCGAAGATTGGATAGAAATACGAATCTGGATCGCGAACGTGGGACGTTTTTCATGTTCCGGGCTCTCCTGTGTTTTGCGTGCTGCTCGATTTTGGCGATTGCGCGGAGGCGGATGTCGGCAGAGCGCGCATGGCGCCTACCGAGATTCCGCCGTCCACAAGCAAAGTTTGGCCGGTGACGTAACGGCTGGATTCCGCGGCGAGAAAAACCACGGCGGCGTCAAGATCGTGCGCCTGGCCGGGGCGCTTGATCGGGATGCGTTCCGACAAATATTCCACCCACTCGCGATCTTCGTAGAGCGCGCTGTTCTGCTCGGTGCGGAACCATCCGGGCGCGAGACAATTCACGGTGACGCCGTGTTTGCCCCAATCGTCGGCGAGGCTCATGGTGAGCTGGCGGATGCCGCCGCGGCTGGCTCCGTAGGGCCCGCGGCGGGCATAGCCAGCGACACTGGTAACGGAACCGATGTTGATGATGCGGCCGTAATGGCGCTCAATCATCCCGCGCGCGACGGCTTGGGCGACGAAAAAGCTTCCGCGCAGATTCGTGTCGAGGATTAAGTTCCAATCGTCCCACGTTACATCGAGCGCGGGCTTGCGGACGTTGCAGCCGGCGTTGTTCACGAGAATGTCAAGATGGCCGAAGGCGCGCCCGGCTTCGGCGACCATGCGCGTGATGCTGGCGAGATCGCGAACGTCGAGCTCGAGCGAAATCGCGCGGCGGCCAAGAGATTTAATTTCGGATTCAAAAGCGGCCATGTGATCGCGATGACGGCTGGTGAGAACGAGATCGGCGCCGGCTTTCGCGAGCGCGCGCGCCAGATGCTGCCCGAGGCCGCGGCTGGCGCCCGTTACGATTGCGGTGCGGCCAGTGAGATCGAACAAAGCACCGCCGGAGGCGCGATTCGCTGCGGCTTCCGCGTCGAATCCGACGCCGCGGCTCGCGCTTTTGGCGTCGCTCACGATTTTGCTCCGGGTGCGAGGACGACCTTTAACAAATTGGGCTCATGCGCGTAGAGGCGCTCGAACCATGCGGGGCCATCTTCGAGAGGTGCGACCGCGGAGATTAGCGATTTCACGTTAACGGCGCCGCTCGCGATTAAATCCATCGCGCGGGGATATTCGCCGGACGAGGCGCAGGAACCCTGAATGCGGAGTTGGCCAGTGATTACTTTTTGCAGAGGGAAAGTGATTTCGGGCGCGATGTTGCCCACCAGGGTGACGGCGCCCCCTTTGCGAACGCACTGGATCGCGGCGTTGATCGTCTCACTTCGCCCAACGGCTTCGATGGCGATGTCTACGCCTCCGCCGCCGGAACGGCGCCGGAGTTCGGCGACGAATTTGTCGAGATCGGAAGAGAGCAGCGTTTGCGTGGCGCCGAAGCTTTCCGCGAGGCGCAGGCGTGATGCGTCGATGTCGGCGACGAAAACGCGATCGCATCCCTCCGCTCGCAACACCTGAAGGATTAGAAGGCCGATCATGCCGGCACCGACGACCAGGGCCGACGAGCCCGGCACAACCGGCGTAAGCGAAACGGCGTGCACAGCTACGGCTACGGCTTCGAGCATTGCAGCTTCCTCAAACGAGAGGCTGGCGGGCATGCGGTACACGATGCGTTCGGGCACCGCGATGTATTCGGCAAAAGCGCCGGTGCGGCGATAATCTCCGCACGATACGCCGAGAACCTCGCGGCGATCGCACAGATTGATTTCGCCGCGCAAACAATAGGGGCACGCGCCACAGTGCACGGTGGAATCGAACGTGACTCTGTCGCCCAGCGCGAATTTCGTAATGCCGGCGCCGAGCGCGGCGACTGTGCCGGAAGCTTCGTGGCCCATCACGATCGGAGGAATGCGACGCCCCGAGGCGCCATCGTAGCCGTGGACGTCACTGCCGCAAATGCCGCAGGCGGCCACGCGCAGCAAGACTTCACCGGGAGCGGCGGACGGAACGGGAAGATCGGCGATTTCGAGTTGCCGGTATTTTGAAAGTAGGAGGGCTTTCATACTCGAGTCAGGCACCGCTGTAACCTGGATCGACCGGCTGGTACTGTACCGCACATCATTCGTTTCAGGGAAGATACCAATGGCGGGGGAGATGCGGATTGAGGCTTTGCCCATTACGGCCGTATTGGCGGAACCGGTATAGACTTTCGGCATGCCAGACAAGAGGGCCTTCCTCACGGCGATAATGGCGGACCGAAACGGCAAACGTATCTGGACCGGCGAATATGCCTGCTCGATCTGCGGCAAACGATTTCGTCCCGATCCGGCCGATGCGGGCCGGCTTTCTCGCGAGTTTTCCACACACAAAGATCAACACTCCGGGCCGCTGCCCTAGCGAGATACGCGGGTAACGGTCGTGAATTTAATGGAACTCTGGCGCCGGCTCACCCGAAGAAGGTAGGAGAGCTTGGTAGGGAGCGTTTGATGGCCGCGTGGCAGGGGTTTGGCGCGGCGCACGCCAGGCAGGCCAGGGTGATCGAACGAAGGCCGGACAAAGTAACCGGGCGGCGAACCGAGGCGTCAAAGAAACAGGTAGACTAACGCCGGCCGCGGTAGCAAATCGCCAACCCACCGAGCGGTGCCAAGACTCGAATCGGTATCGGGGGCGGCCTTAACGCAGTCCCAAAACGCTTCGCATGGGACCAAAAATCGCAGGTTCGTCCGATGACCGGATGGTCGAGATGCTTCGCCGCGGCGACGAAGAAGCATTTACGTCGCTATTCGGGCAGCATCAGGCGCGGCTTTATCGTTTTGCGTATCATATGAGCGGCAGCCACTCCATTGCGGAAGAGACGGTTCAGGAGACGTTCCTGACGCTGATCCGTCAGCCTGATCGTTTCGATCCCGCGCGCGGAAATGTTTCGGCTTTTCTTTTCGGGATCGCCCGGAATCACGTGCTGCGCGCGCTGGAACGGGACAGGCGTTTTACGCCGCTCGACGCGGAACGGCCATTGGCATCGAACAGCGCTAATGGCGGATCTTCGGGGCACGACCGCGCGCTCGACGGAGACGATGGAACGGGTACGCTCGCGCAGATGGAACGACGCGAGCGCATTGAAGGTGTTCGCCGCGCGGTGCTTTCCCTCCCCCCGGTGTATCGCGAAGTCGTGGTGCTATGCGATCTCGATCAACGAAGCTACGCAGATGCGGCGGCTCACCTTGAATGTCCGGTGGGAACTGTGCGCTCGCGACTGAATCGCGCGCGGGGGTTGCTGCTGGCGAAGCTCGGCACATCACAGAACCCGGCGCACAACACCGGACACGACGCGGGCGACATCGCCAGCGCCGACGCGACGGATATCTCAGAAACAGACGAGGGTGGCCGATGGCGGCGACTGGGGGCGGGAGGACGAATATGATTTGCGCCGAATTCAGCGATATCGTGCACGAACTTTTGCGGCCGGAGCAACCGTCGAGCGAATTGGTGCGGCGCGGCCTGGAGCACGCACTTCTTTGCGACGATTGCGCCGCCGTGCTGGCCGCGCAACGCGATCTGAACGATCAGCTCGACGATCTGGCCGACGCCGATCGTGCGGTGGCGGCGCCGGCTTACGTGGAACGCAATCTTTTGGCGGCGCTACGCTTGCAGCATCAAGCGCGGCCGGCGGCATTTCCTGTTTGGCGCTGGGCCGCGGCGCTGGGCCTGGCGACCGCCGGCGTATTGGTGGGCGCGATGTTGCTGATACATCGTCCGACAGAGGGTCCGGCCGGGCCAGCGGCGCAACCCGCGGCGACACCACGCGCGGCGTCGCCGTCAATGCCGCTTGAGGCTTCGGGCGCGAAAGCGTCCGCTCCGGACGCGGCACCGAATTCGTCCGCGCCGATTGCTGAGCATGCCGCACTGACGACAACTTCTCCGGCGGCACAAACGCAGCAGTCCGAACAGTTCTACGAAATACCCTACGCGTTCTCCGGCGAATCGACCGATGGTGAATCCGTGATGCGAGTTGAATTGCCGGCATCCGCGTTGTCGTCGCTGGGCATCGAATCAGCCAGCGACGAATCGGCGGATTCCGATGACGGGACGCAAATGGTTTCGGCGGACGTGGTTGTCGCAGAGGATGGAACGCTGGAGGCGATTCGTTTGGCGCCGCAACAAGAACAGCAACAAGGTGAGGACACAAACACTGCCAGATATTAGTGCGCGCAAGAGCGACAGGTTCCGAAGAAGCGCGTACGCCTGGGATTGAAAGACGCAAGGAACGCAAGCCAACTCACGGCGGAGGATGAAGCAAATGGCTAAGAGAAGTGTGGAGAAAGAAATGTACTCAAAGCGTACCGCGCGGAACGTGGTGCCGAGGTGGATCGCTGGTGCTTGCACATTGGCGCTGGTGGCATTCGCCGCAGTGGGACACAGTCAATCAACCGCGCCAGCGCCGCCGGCGACACCGATGGGCGGCGGAAACATGGTCCATTTCATGGGATTTGAAGGCAACGTCGGCGGCAGGGTGGTGACCGGCGCGCCGTATTCGGCCGACGTGACGACGGAGTTCACGAGAACGCTGAGCGACGGCACGGTGATCGACCGCAAATCGACTCATATGGTCGCTCGCGACGACCAGGGGCGCACGCGCGAAGAGAGAACTCTTTCGGCGATCGGTCCCTTTGCTACGTCGGGCGCGCCTCCGACGATCATTACGATCAACGATCCGGTGGCGCACAAGCACTATGTGCTGAATCCCAAGGATAAGACCGCGCGGGAAATGGGCGCGGGGCCGCGCATGGGCGGCTTTGGCGAAGGACGCGATGGCGGACATGGCGGTGGGCACGATGGCGATGGCGGACATGGTGGATTCGCGAGCCGCGGGCACGATGGTCATGACGGCGGGAAAGACGGCGGACACGATGGCGGCCGCGGCGGAATGCGCGGCGGCAATCAGGGCGTCACGGTGTCGCTTGGCACAAAGACAATTCAGGGCGTGACCGTCGAGGGCACGCGCACAACGAGCACGATTCCAGCCGGAGCGATGGGCAATCAACAGCCAATCGTGATTACGTTCGAGCGCTGGTACTCACCCGATCTGCTGACCAACGTAATGACCGTCCGTTCGAACCCATTCGAGGGCAAGACGACGTACATGCTCACCAACCTGAAGCGCGGCGAGCCGGATGCTTCCCTGTTCACCGTGCCATCCGATTACAAGATGATGACCGGCGCGATGGGGCGCAATCGTATGGGCGGTCCCGGCGGATCAGGCGGTCCAATGGGCCAACAACGTATGCACGGTGGGCCTGGCGGCATGAACGGCAATCCCGGTGGCGCGCCTCCGAACTCGAATCAGGCTCCGGCTCCGCCGCAAATGGCTCCTGGACAAGGACAGGACAATTAACGAAACCCAGCCTCGCGTGGGGCGTCCCGTCGAAATCGGGGCGTACCACGCAAGGCCAACGAAGTTGCGGGAGCAGTAACGGATTCTTGATCTCTCCGACAGACCGGCAAGGCGCGGGCGGGGCCGCACCCAATTCCTCCCACGGAAACGTCCGCGCCTATTCTCTTGCTTACCTCAGTCAGGGCCAGGAAATCACAGTAACTTTTCAAGGTTCTCAATACTGAGGTCGGCGTCGCGAAGGATACTTTTCAGCACTTTGGGATGCAGAATTCTGCTCGCGTGAAACGGAACGGTAACACGCTTGCCGCTCACGTTCTTGTAGATTATATGGCTACCGCTTTGCCTCGCGAGAGAAAATCCCAACTTTTCCAACACCGCAACGATCTCGCGCGCGGTGAGGCGGGGAAGCCGCGGCATTACACGGCAACTTCAACTGTCGAGAGGCTAATGGAGATGTGCTCGGGTATTTCTTCGCCGTCCGCGAGCCGATCGGCTATGTGCAAGCGAATAGCGTCCTTGATATTTTGAACCGCTTCTTCATACGTATTCCCCTGACTGTAGCAGCCTTGCAAAGACGGACAAGAAACATAATAGCCATCCCCATCCGCCTCAATGATGATCGGTAACGTAACCTGTTTCATAGGCGAATTATAAAGCTTCGGACGGAGTTCGCCAATCGGATTGTCCGTCGCATTCCCAAATTACAGTGGGTCCCCCAATCGTCACCCGTTTGAGGCATGTTGTACAGTCCGCAGGAGCGAGGTACGATCTTGCAACTCATGCCCACGAATAAAATTTATTCGCCGGCCAAGTCTTATACGGTTGATGCGGCAGTTCGCATTGGGCACGTGCACCTGAAAGTTGCGGATCTCGCGCGGTCGGTGGCGTTTTATGGCGGCGTGCTCGGGTTTGAAGTGACGCAACGCATTGGTAATAGCGCGGCTTTTTTATCAGCCGGCGATTATCACCATCACATCGCGCTTAATACATGGGAGAGTTTGGGTGGCTCGGCGCCGCCGCCTGGGGCAACCGGTCTGTACCACACGGCGATCGTTTATCCGAATCGCGCCGCGCTGGCCAATGCGCTCCGCCGAGTGCTCGCGGCTGATATTCCACTGGAAGGCGCGGCGGACCACGGCGTGAGCGAATCGATTTACTTGCGCGATCCGGATAGCAACGGCGTAGAGCTTTATTGCGATAGACCGAAACATCTGTGGCCGCGCAATCCTGATGGCGAATTGGCGATGTACACGCGGGAACTTGATCTGAGCGAACTGCTGCGGGAAGCGCCGCCGGATTTGCGTCTGGAATCGGGGCCGCGAGATTTGTGAGCGAAGATTCGAGTGGCGCGCGGCGGAGGGATTGTGCGCGATAAGAGCAAGCGCCCCCAGGCACGGAATTCGTGCCCCGGGGCGCGCCGTGAGAAAACGTTGCCGAACTAGTTGCCGAGATATTGCTTCAGGCGTTCCGCTGTCTGCCTAAACGCCTCGGCATCGTCTTTGGCGTTGTAATGAGCGCCGTCTTTGACGAAATCGTGATCCGCGTCAGGAAAAATAACAAGATCGAACTGCTTGCCGGCCGCATCCGCCGCGGCCTTTAGCTGCGTATCCTTATCCGCGGTGCAACAGCCATTGCGATAATGGTCCTTGCCGCCGCCGAAGACGAGAAGTGGGACAGCCAACCGGTTCGCCCATCCAGGTAGATCGGTAATGAAGGCATTCGCGGGATACCACAACACTCCGCCCGCCACCTGATCGCCCCACTGCGAACCGTAATAAAGAGACATCCCGCCACCGAGCGAGAAACCAACCAGAGCAACCTTGCCCGGTAGCGCGTGCGGCATTTGCAGCGCTTGCGCAATGGCAGTTTTCACGCCGTCGCCGTGCGTCCCTTCCCAGGTATTGCCGTCGAACAGCACAACGTCGTAGCCGAGTTCGGCAACTTCACGGGCGACGACCGTGTAATGTTCCGGTCCAGACATACCGGAACCCATGACGACGACGCGTCCCTTGCCCTGGGGCGGCGGAAATTCCTGTTGCGCCTGCGCGACACAAGGAGCAATAAGACACGCGAAGGCGCCGATGACAAGCAAGCTGCGGGAGAAAATGGACATTAGAGAATTCTCCTTTCGTCCTTTGCGGACGCAGTTATATAGCACGATGGTTGGCTCGTGTCACCGCCGGAAATCGCGCGGAAGCGTGGCCCTCGCCAGCCCACAATTCGCTACAATGAGGCGGATGCACTCGGGCGTTGAACGGCAGCACCACGATGAACATTGACAGAAAATCCGGCGCAAAAGAAACGGACCGCCCGTTCACGACGATATCCGGTCATCCGATCGAGCGGCTTTACACGGCCGCCGATCTGGGCGAATGGAATCCGCAGCGCGACCTCGGCTCGCCAGGGGCGCCTCCGTACACGCGCGGGATTCACCCGGAAATGTATCGCGCGCGGTTGTGGACCATGCGTCAATTCGCCGGCTTCGGATCCGCGCAGGATACGAATTTGCGCTTTCGCTATCTTCTCGCGCAGGGTCAAACCGGCCTGTCGGTTGCATTCGATTTGCCGACGCTGATGGGCTATGACTCCGACGACGCGCTAGCCGAGGGTGAAGTTGGAAAGTGCGGTGTGGCGATCAGCTCGCTGGCGGATATGGAAGCGCTGTTCGCCGGGATCCCGCTGGGCGGCGTGACGACTTCAATGACGATCAATTCGCCGGCGGCTGTGATCTGGGCGATGTATCTGGCGGTGGCGGAACGCCAAGGAGTGGACTGGAAAACAATTTCAGGAACGCTGCAAAACGACATTCTGAAGGAATACATCGCGCAGAAAGAATATATCTATCCGCCTGAGCCTTCCCTGCGGCTCGTGGTGGATACGTTTGAGTTCGGCGCGCGGCACACGCCGCGATTCAACACGATTTCGATCAGTGGGTATCATATTCGCGAGGCCGGCTCGACCGCGATTCAGGAACTGGCATTTACACTGCGCGATGGAATCGAGTACGTGGAGCGCGGACTACGGCGCGGGCTAAAGATCGAGGAATTCGCGCCGCGGCTATCGTTTTTCTTCAACGCGCATAGCGATTTCTTCGAGGAAATCGCGAAGTATCGCGCGGCGCGGCGGATGTGGAATTCGATTATGCGCGAGCGGTTCGGCGCGAGCGATGCGCGGTCGTGCGCGCTGCGTTTTCACGCGCAGACGGCGGGCTGCTCGCTTACGGCGCAACAGCCTTATAACAACGTGGTGCGCACAGCGATTCAGGCGCTGGCTGCCGTGCTGGGTGGCGCGCAATCGCTGCACACGAA
>JBAQYV010000024.1:0-49465 GCA_049790315.1 Candidatus Acidiferrales bacterium
GCGCAAATACGCGGACTATCTCACCACTCGCGCCTACGGCCACATCATCTCGTATGGTTTGGGCGATTGGTACGACGTTGGCCCCGGCCCGCTCGGAGAATCGCAATTGACGAGTCGCGGCGTAACAGCCACGGCCATTTATTATCTCGATCTCACCGTGCTGCAGAAAGTTTCCCTGTTGCTTGGCAAGCCGGATGATGCGCACAAATACCAAAAGCTCGCTCGCGCCGTCCGCGCCGCCTTCAACGCCAAAATGCTCAATAAGAAAACAAATGAGTACGACACCGGCAGCCAGACGGCCAACGCCATGCCGCTAGCCGTGGATTTAGTGCCCGACGATCGCCGCGAAGCGGTGCTGAACAATCTCGTGCAGGACATCAGAAATCACAACAATCATGTCACCGCCGGCGATGTTGGATTTCATTTCGTCGTCGAGGCGCTCGAAGACGGCGGTCGCTCGGACGTTCTCTATGACATGCTCTCCCGCACCGATTCTCCGAGTTACGGCTATCAGTTGGCGCGCGGCGCGACCACGTTGACGGAGGCCTGGGACACGAACCCAACGCATTCTCAGGATCATTTCATGCTTGGCCACGCCGAAGAATGGTTCTACACCGGACTTGCCGGCATTGATTTCGATTTGTCGCGCCCCGCGGAGCAGCAAATTGAAATCCACCCGAGTCTAGTTGGCAACATCGCATCCGCCCAAGCCAGCTTCGATTCCGCGGTCGGCCGGATCGCGTCGCGCTGGGAATGCAAAGATCGCGAGTGTGCGCTTGATGTTACGATTCCTGCGGGCGCCGAAGCCCAAGTTCGCATCCCGTCGCCGCAAGCGAGCGCCATCACGGAAAGCGGCAAGGCGCTCGATCACGCGATCGGAGTAAAATTAATCCGAAGCGACAAAAGTGCGGTACTCTGCGAGATTCAGTCGGGGCAATATCATTTCCGATGGAAACAATAACGCGCGGCTAATCCGCCCCAACAACGATCGAACGGAAAATCACACTCATGCCGGAAACCTTGACGCTCATTCATACCAGTCCCGTCCTAACGCCGGTCTTCGCCGCGCTGTGCAAGCAGCACTTGCCGGACGTCGCGATTTTTCACATGGTCGATGAAAGCCTGATCCGCGACACGATCGCGCACAAACAATTGCGCAAGCTCACCATCCGCCGCCTGATTTCCATGATCGAATCCGCGGAAGCTGCCGGCGCAAGCGCTGTGATGGTCACGTGCTCTTCGATCGGCCCGGCAGCGGCCTTAGCTCAAAAACTTTTCGATATTCCCGTGTTTCGTATCGACGATGCCATGGCCGAAAAAGCCGTCGCAACCGGGCGTCGCATCGGAGTCTTGGCGACGCTGCGCACCACGCTCGATCCCACGATGGCGTTGCTCGCCGAAAAGGCCGAAGCGGCCGGCCGCGAGGTTCAGCTCATCGATGGCCTCTGCGCGAAAGCGTTCGATGCCGTTCTCTCCGGCGATACGGAAACGCACGACCGCATCGTGTCCGACGCGCTTCTGCAAATGACTTCAAAAGTTGACGTGATCGTTCTGGCGCAAGCGTCTATGGCGCGCGTGCTCAACAATATGCCTCCCGGCAGCATCTCGGTTCCCGTTCTGTCCAGCCCTGAACTTGCCGTCCTCCAGGCCAAAGACGTATTGCGCCGCCGCGCGCAATCCAATCGAGAAGGCGCGGTTTGAAGAAAAGGTACATCGTACTTTTTCTGCTCGTCGTACTTTCCGCCATCACTTTTCTCGATCGTCTTTCCATCGCGGTTTCCGGTCCCCTCATACAAGACCAATTGCATATCTCGCCCGAGCGCTGGGGATGGGTGCTCGGCGCATTCGTGCTTTCCTGCGGTATTTTTGAAATTCCCTCGGGCGCGCTCGGCGATCGACGCGGTCAGCGCCGCGAACTCACGCGGATCGTCGCATGGTGGTCGGCATTCATGGCCGGAACTGCCGCGTGCTTTTCGTTCTGGCAGCTTGTGATCGTACGGTTTCTTTTTGGCGCCGGCGAAGCCGGCGCATATCCCAACGCCTCCGGAGTCGTGTCGCGATGGTTCCCCACCACCGAGCGGGCGCGCGCGCAGAGTTTCATTTGGGCCGCCAGCCGATTGGGAGGAGTCTTGACGCCGCTTCTGGTCGTGCCCCTGCAAGCGCGCATCGGGTGGCGATTCGTTTTCGTTTTTTTCGGCCTGCTGGGCGCCGCGTGGGCCGTGGTCTGGTGGTTGTGGTTCCGCGATGCGCCGCGCGAACAGCCCGGAATCCGCGAAGAAGAGTTAGATGAAATCGCAAAGGGCGCGCACACCGGCACGCGCGACGCCATCCCTTGGAGGCGATTGCTGGCATCGCCGCAGTTGTGGTTGATCAGCATCGCTTACTTCTGCTACGCGTGGGGAACGTATTTTTATTTCACCTGGTTTCCCAGCTGGATGGTGCGCAGCGCCAGTTTTTCAGAAAGACAAATGGGATTTTTCGCCGCGCTGCCATTTCTTTGCGGCATGGCCGGAAATATAGCCGGCGGTTTTCTAAGCGACGGCCTGGTCAAACATTACGGCGTGAAGTTCGGCCGCAGGGTGGTGCTTTCAAGCACGCTGATTGTTTCCGCGGCCATGCTGTTGGGCATGTCCTTGGTCAGCGGCAAAGTGACGATCGTTGTTCTCGCTTGCCTCGGTTTCGGCGTTGCGGATCTCATGCTTCCATCCGCGTGGTCGTTGTGCCTCGATATTGGCGGTGAATTTGCCGGAACAGTCTCGGGCGTGATGAATACCGCCGGGCAGTTTGGCGGCGTGTTCTGCACCGTGTCATTCGGCTACATCATTAAAATGACGGGGAGCTACAACAAGCCACTGTGGCTCGTGGCCTCCATGGTCGTTGTGGCTGCGATACTTTTCGCTCGCGTGGATGCCAGCAAGCCTCTGCTCGACGAAAGCGAATTCACGATTCCCGTTAGCTAGTCCGACCGGTCCGCACAAATTCAAAAAAATCTGGCGCACCCACCTGGCCTCCTTTCAACACGATTTCCAGGCCATCGAGCGCCGCATCGTCCGCGTGTCCCCTGCACAGCGGCGCGCCCGGTTGCGTCGATGCCACGAACGTCAACGCATGAAGGCCCAATTGCTGCGCAGCCTTGCTCGACGTGTCGCCACCCGCAATCACAACACGCCGCACGCCGCACTCGATAATAAGTTCCCGCAAAAGCATTCCCATCTCGATCGCAAGCTCATCGCTCTGCGCGGCGACGCCTCGATTCGATTCGCCGAGCGCGCTGTAAAGAATCGCACTGCGTCCCGCGGCCAGCGCCTGCTTCGCCTGATTGAAATGTGCATTGCGGGCTCCTGAATCGTGCGCGGAAAGAGCACCAGCGTCGAGCGCAATGCCGGCAAATCCACAAGATATTCCCGTACGAATTTGACTCTCCGTTACGGGTGAGCAGCTTCCCGAAAGCACCAGCAATCGATCCACTTCGCGAATAGGTTGCGCCGAAACACCCGGGGTTAGCAGGCCGGCTTTTTTCCAATGGGCGATCAGGGCGTATGCCGCGCCCGAGCTGCCCACTACGAATTCTTGGCGCATGGCATCGCCGGGCCAAAGCAGGCTGCCAGTTCTTTCCAAAGATTCTTCATCCAATCCATCGATAATCACTGCGTCGTATCCCTGCTCACTCAACTCACGCAGTGCGCCGCGCGCTTTGTCGCCGTGCAGCGCCACAATGTCCAACAGGCCAACGCGCCGGTCTGTTTGCTTGGCGAGATGCCGGCGCAAATCGCCTTCCGTCATCGGTGTGACGGGATGCCGCATCATCGTTGGGTGCCGATCGATACGATAGATTCCCCCGCCACCCTCCGCGAACAGATTGGCGAACACCACGTACCGTCGAAGGTGCGGCGCCGCGACAACAATTGGAACCAGCGACGATTGAAATATGTCTTGCCCGATCTCAAGCGCCTTCCCGATACTGCCTGTTCGGGGAGAACTATCGAAAGTCGAGCACACCTTGTAAAGATTTATCGGCGCGCCAAGTTTTTGAAGGAACGAAAATACATCCGGCAGATTTTCGGACATCCACTGCGGATCGCGGCTCCGGCTTTCGCCGGCGATTCCGATTGCGCGGCAATCTCGAAACGCGCGCTGATGTTTTTCGTCCGGCACTCCAAGAAAAAGAACCGTTGAAATCCCATTTCCCGCGAGTGCTTCCAAAACATCCGTAGAGCCTGTGAAATCGTCGCCGTAATACGCGAAGAGGGGGGAATTCATCGCCAAGTCACGCCGCGAACTTATCGAGCGCCGCTCGCAGTTCCGGGTGCGTCTCCGCGTAATTGCTCAGCGGTATTCCCAAAATGGCCGCTTCCCACGCCTGATGAAGACTTCTCACCCCCGCCGCCGGGCCAGCCGGATGCGCCAGAATTCCCCCGCCGCACGCGAAGATCAGGTCCGTTGTGTGCATCGCGCGAAACGTTTCGGCCGCCTGCCGCGCGGATTGTCCGGACGAAAACACGGGCATCACCTCGCATCCGCGTCCGGGAACCGAAAACATCGGAGTCAAACATTCGCGGGCGGAAGCGATCACCGAAAGATCGTCTTCACAAAACTTATTCTGCAAACCGTTGACGTGCAAATGGTCGACTCCCGCGAGCCGCCAAAATTTCTGATAGGCCACAAAACTCATTCCAATCGCGGGGCTTCGCCCGAGCATTCCCCATCCGTTCCGGTGGCCGTGAATCGCTACGCGAGAATGCTTGCGAACAACCGTCATGGCCGGTAAGCCGATGCTGTTCATGCTTACCATCGCGCACGTGCCACCCTGCGCTTCGATCTGCGCCAGGTGATCGATCATTTCATCGATCTCACCCGTAATATTCGCCGCATACATCACTTTTTTCCCGGTGCGGTCCGCGTGGCGATTAATCACGGCTTGAACCGCGCGGAATCGTTTTTCAAATGGGCAATCGAGTCCATTCGCCTGTAATTCATCGTCTTTAATGAAATCCACACCCGCTTCGGCGAGCATCCGAACCTGTTCCGCGGTGGCTTCCGGCGTCATCCCGACGCTCGGCTTGATAATTGTTCCGATCACGGGCCGATCGAAAACACCGCACAGCGATCGCGTTCCAGCAACTCCGAATTGCGGGCCCAAATAGCGATCGAGAAATTCCGGCGGAAGTTTCACGTCCAGCAATTTCAGTCCGGAAAAAGGACGAAGCTCCGAAAGATTGCCGGCAACAGCCGACATTAAATTCGGCAAAGATGGCCCCATATTCGCCAATGGCCATGACAACTCCACTTCGGCCACGCGCCGCTTCGCGTCCGCTCCCGCGCCTTTCGGCAATCCCGAACCGGGCAGCGAGGGCCGTTCCACGATGCCCAACTCCGTGATTTTTTCGACGCGCGCTGCGTATCGTTCGCGCAATTCATCGGTTTCGCCAGGAACGCGAACGAACGTGCCGGTCGATTGCTCGCCGGCCATGATTGCGGCGGCTTCCGCCAGCGGAAACGCCGTCTCAATCCAATAGCGGGCGTGAACGCGTTCCGTCATGCCCGGCCGCGCGTGTTCACGCGTGCTCCCCCTGCTTCAGGAAATATGTGTTATAGCGTTCGTCGTGAATCGCAAAAAACGGTTTGAATTGAAGCGTCTGCTCCGGCAAATCGTATTTGAAAAGTCCCGGCGCGTTCGCCAGCGGCGCAAGACCCTGCGGCAGCCGCAGCGGGACGCTAAAAAGATTTGATGGCGGAGTCGCCGCCACATACATCACCGGTCCGCGCATCGCGGCAACTGTTTCAGGATGTTTGTTATCGATCGCTTCTGTCCTGAACTCGAAGGGCAGCCGCAAATCAATCGTGTCGTTCATACTCCATCGGCGCTTAATTGTTGCAAATGTCCCCGCGCTTGCTGCAACCGGCGCGCTCTTGCCGTTCACGGAAACCGCTGCGGGCCCGCTAATCCACTTCGGAATCCGCAGTGAGATCGCAAATTCCGCGGGCACTGGCAGCTCCAGACGAAAATGAACGGACTCGCTATTGGGGTAGTCAGTCTCCTGGATGAGTTTCACGGGAATGTTCCCGGCAGTCCAGCGCAACTCCGAAGGAGTGTAAAGGTTCACATAAATTCCGGCGGCGTCGCGAAAGTAAACGTTCAGCACGTAATCCGCGACCGTTTGCACCAGCGTGCCCGCGCAACAAGGAACTTTGGATTTGTAATAGGATTTTTGAGAAAGCGGTCCGTAGCTCGAATAGTAGAAGAAGTCGTTGTCGCCATCGGGATCTTTGGCGCCCAGAATTGTGTTGTAGAGAACTCGCTCCAGGCCGTCCCCATACCGCGCATCGCCTGTGAATCTCAACAAGTATCGAGCGAGCTTCGTCTGCGCATAACATCCGCACGGCGTCTCGAAATGATCTTCCGTCGAAGTCAAACTGTCGTAAAGCTGGCCTTGATTGGGCGCGACGAAAGCTTCCTTGGGCCCCCATCCGCCGGACGCGTACCGCTGATCGGTTTCAAGCAAATCCCATGCTTTCTCCATCGCCTGCAGATAAAACGGATCTCCCAGCACTTCATAAGCCTTCGCCGCTGAACTCAGCGCAATCACGTGGCTGTACGCGTGCTTTCCGGGAAGCGGATAAGTTCCGGTAGCAAGGGGAACAAAATAATCCGTACTCAGCAAATACTTTTTGCCTAAATCCAAAAACTCGCGATTTCCCGTTACCTGATAGCTGTCAAAAAGATTTTCGGAAAGAATGTACGTCTCATCGTATGGCGCTTGCTTCGGGCTGTTGGGCCCGCGGTCGTACGTGTGATCCGGCAGATAAGGCAGCGCTCCATGGATCACGCGCGAAAGCATGTCTCGAGATTCCGTGACTCCGGCGAGACGATAAGAATCGAGCAGCCCAATTTCGTATTTGTCCAGAATGTAGCAGGGCCAAGTTGTCGCGGCCTTTGCGCTGGCGTAGGGATATCCATTCGGACCTAGAGTCTCGCCAAATCCCGTGACCAGCGCCCGAACTTTTTCGTGCGCGTCCGGATCGCCCGTCGCGCGCGCGTATCGCGACAATCCGGAAATGAATTGACCCAGCGCGTGCCCCGGCACAAATCCGTCCGCATCGTACCAACCACCCATGTCCTCGCCCGGCGCGGGCAGACCCGCGCGCTGGCGATACACTTTCAGCAGCCTATCGTTGTCGAGCGCGAGGTAACTCGCGAGGATTCGGTCGTAGTGATCCTTAAATGGACCGCCGGTAAGACGAACATCGGCATAGTCGAATTCCGAGATGCGAATGTTTGGCGGCGCGGAATCGGCGTGCAAACGCCGAACGAAGCCGCCAACCGCCAGCGCAGCCCCGGCGCGTTTCAGAAAATCTCTTCGAGAAAGCGCGCGCGATCGAGATTTCGGCGATCTTTTCATCTCAGCTCCGGCCTAACTTCGAGCGCGCAAAGGATCGAACGATCCATGAAATTTGCCGATCGAACAAGGAGGCGGTTGCCAGAATCAGGTCCGTAGCGTAGTTTCTCATAGGAAATTGTTTCATACCACACATCGGCCTTTGGCCGGTTTTACTGTGCGGCGCAAAACGCGCCTTGTTTGCGAATCCATCTGCTCGTGGGAGGCCACGATGACTCGATTGCGGTGCCTGATAGTTACCGCGCTGCTTCTTTGCTTCTGTGCGCCGGGCTTGATCGCGCAGGACAATTTTCCGGACGGCAAGCTCGATCCCACACGCGGCATTTCCGCGGCCGATGCGCCAGCGACACACCATGTGCCTTTGCCGGAGCAATACATCTGGACGGCCGGCGACGCCGCGGCGCTGCATGCGGACCACAACAATTATGGCTTCGCGAAGCCCGACGCGAAATCCGCACCGCACTACTTCCGATATACGTTTCAACTTGCGGCGGTTCCGGCGGCGGCCACGCTGTATCTCGCCGGTCCGCGCTCCGCGAAGATTTACGTCAATGGGAAGCTCGTCGACGAAGTGGAAAGCGATGTCACCTCGCCGCTCGGAATTCATGTCTTTGCGACCGATATCACAACCGCGCTCCGGAGCGGCGCGAATACGCTGGCGCTTGAAGTGGTGCGAGGACGCGGGATTGTGAGCGTCTCCAATTCGCGCATCGTGCAGCAGCAGACATTCGGAGAAATTCTGGTGGCGAAAATCTTGCCGGCGGCGCCTGGAATCGATGCCGCGCCGCTGGCAATCAGCGGGCCGGATTGGAAAAGCTCGCTTGACGCGCCTACAGGTTGGGAACAGCCCAGTTATGACGATAGCGTGTGGAAAAGCGTGCAGTCGCTCGGCTCGATCGAAAGTTCGGTCGACATGTTTCAGTGGAATGGCGATGCGGGAATGTTTGATTGGCCCGGTTACCAAGGAGTTTCGCCGTTTCTGCGGCAATTCCGGATGAAAGCCGAAAAGGTGACGGACGTTTTCGAGGGACGCAGTGCAGTTGAAAACGTTCAGTCGCTCACATCGAGCAGCGGCGCGCCGGATTTCACAGTGAAGCTTGCAAAACCAATGCTGCCCGATGAAATTGCGCCCAGTCTTCTGCTGGATTTTGGCCGCGAAGTGGAAGGTCGCGTCGAATTTCAATCCGATTGCGACTGCGACGCGTGGGTCACAATTCAATATGGAGAATCCGCGGAAGAAGCAAGAGCGGGCGGCCATTTCGTTGGAACAGATCTTCTGCACATCGCAAATCATTCGACTGCGTACGGGCCGAAAGCCGGCTTCCGTTATGCAAAGATTCGATTTGTCGGCGGAGGACCCGAGATTCGTTTCAAAACAATTCAGTTGGATGGAATTTATTATCCGGTGGAATACAAAGGATCGTTTGAATCGTCCGATGTGCTGCTAAATCGGATTTGGGAAACGGGCGCGTACACGATGCATCTGTGCATGCAGGACGATATATGGGACGCCGTGAAGCGCGATCGCGGACGATGGATCGGCGATCTGGACGTGGGCGGACGGGTGATCAACAGCGTATTTGCCGATCATTTTTTGGTGGAAGACACGATGACGCGTCTGATCGGCGAGAGTCCTGTGACGGAACAAGTGAACACGATTCCGGGTTATTCCGCGTTGTGGGTGACGGCGCTCGCGGAATATTACCGTCATTCGGATGCGAAAGATTTTCTGGCGAGCGTGCACGGGAGATTGGTGGAACTTCTGAAGCTGATGGATTCCGGGTTCGATGAGAGAAATATTTTTGTGAATCCGGAAAAGCAATGGCTCTTCGTGGATTGGTCGCCGGGGCTTTTTGCCGACACGCCGGAGGCCCGTCAGGCGACGCAGATCGAATACTACCGAGCATACAAAGAAGGCGCGTACTTGCTGCGCGAGTTGGGCGATACCGCGAACGCGGATCATTACGAGCAACGCGCGGCCGCGATTCGCGAGTCAACAAATAAATATTTGCGCGACGCGAGCACGGGAACGTATGGATCGCGCTGGCAAACCAACGCGATGGCAATCGTTTCCGGTCTTGCGACGCCGGAACAATACCCCGCGCTGTGGGACAACGTTCTGAGAAATGTTTCGCAAGATCGGTGGGACTCACCGGTGATCTCCCCTTACTACAACTACTATGTTGTATCCGCGATGGCACAGGCGGGGCACCGCGCGGAAGCGCTGAAATGGATACGCACATATTGGGGCGGCATGCTGGCGGAAGGAGCGACTTCCTTCTGGGAAGCCTACGATTTGCGATGGCCTAAAACTAATTTTCACGTTTCGTTGCAGGCCGACGGAACCAGCGGTTACTTCGTGAGCCTGGCGCATGGATGGTCGAGCGGGCCGACGGTTTGGTTGATGGAGCAAGTGCTGGGAATCAGTCCGACGAGCGCGGGCTTCCATCAGGTGACGATTCGACCGGACCTGATCGATCTTACGTGGGCGCGAGGAAGCGAACCGACGCCGTCGGGGCCGATTAATGTTGATATCAAGAAGGACAGCGATGTGAAGAACGGCGCGACGTTCCATCTTGCACTCGATTTGCCGGCGTCGGTGGATGCGGATGTATTGATTCCAGTTTCGCGACAAGGATCGAGTGTGTATGTGAATGGAGCGGTTGTGTCGTCCACATCGGCCGAGGGCGGGGCGCGCGCGGAATTTCATTTGAGCCACGCCGGGCACTACGACATTCACGCGGAATAGGCGGCAAGACGCCAAGCGCCGATTTGCGGCACGGCCGTCAGCAGGGGATGAGAAGCATCGCATTGCAAAACCTATTTCGCCGCGGCGATTGAAATCTTGAATACGTAAGCCATGTCGTTGGGTTTCTCTTGCGGAAGCGCGATTTCGAGACCTTGCGGTGTTTGCTTCCACGCCAAAGTTTGCCGGGAACCGAGCAATTCGATTCGCGTAATGGGGCGGGGCAAATACGCGGTGCCGGCGCTGAGAATTCGGATCGTGAGTTTGCCATCGGCGGGCCAACCGAGGGCGATGGCGTAAAGAAATCCGTTCTTTGTGGTGAAGCGAATATCCTGGGGCGTGAAAGTTTTGTTGTCGTTTCCTTTTACCGTGCTCGCGGCATCGCCCGTCGGGCCTTCACCGAAAACCAGCCACGGACGAGAGCCATAGATTGCCTCTCCGTTCACGCCGAGCCACTGTCCCATCGACAGCAAGACACTTTTATCCTCATCGGGGATCGTGCCGTCGGATTTCGGGCCGACATTGAGGAGCAAATTTCCATTCTTGCTGACGACATCGACCAACTCGGCGATCAAAGATGCGGCGGTGCGGTACGTATCGTTCTGAACGTATCCCCAGGATTTGACGCTTATCGAGGTATCGGTTTGCCAGGGCAACAGGCGGAGCGAATCGAGCTTCCCACGCTCAATGTCCAGAACCGCGGCGTTTTCGGGAAATGCATACTCTTTGTAGGTGAGGACGACGCCGGCGTGGCGTTCGGCGGCGCGATCGTAGTAATAGGCCGCCATGCGCTGAAGGTACGGTTGAAACGCGGGTTGGCCGATCCACCAATCGAAATAGAGAATGTCCGGATGATACTTGTCGACAATCTCAGTGCTGCGTGCAAGCCAATCGTCCAAGAATGCCCGATTCGGGGGCAGCCATTTTTCCAAATGATTGGGGTCGGGTTCTTTGGCGGGATCGCCTCCAGACCAGGCCATCGGCTGTGCGGGTCCGTAGAGGCCCGCGTATTTCGGATCGTTGACGTCGGAATCGAAAGTCGTGCCGCCGTCGTACCACCACCAGTGTTCGGCGCGATGCGACGAGGCACCGAAATGGAGATTGCGCTTTCGGGTCGCGGCCGCGATCTCGCCAACCACATCGCGCTTGGGCCCCATTCGCGCGGCGTTCCATTCGGTGAAATCGGACGCGTACATCGGGAAGCCATCACAGTGCTCGGCGACAGGAACAACGTACTTTGCGCCGGCGCGCACGAATAGATCGACCCATTCATCCGCGTTGAATTTGCCGCCCGTGAACATGGGTATGAAATCTTTGTATCCGAATTTCGATTGCGGGCCGTAGGTGTCCACTTGGTGCTGAAACGCGGGGTTGCCCTGGACATACATGTTGCGCGAATACCATTCATTGCCAAACGCAGGAACGGAATAGACACCCCAGTGGATGAAAATGCCGAACTTGGCGTCGCGGAACCAATCGGGTACCTGGTAACGGCCGAGGGAATTCCAATTGGCGCGGAAGTCCTTGTGAGCCACTTCGCCGTCGACCATGGCAAGTCTGCTTTTCAATTTGGATTGATAGTCGCCGGGAGGCGCCGCGCGCAAGAGCAAGCTCACGGCGATGACCGCAATGCATGAGTGCAGAGCAAGAGAGAGGAACGGCTTGCAGATTCCGCGCGGCGTCATGCGATCTCCGTTATTGCGACTGGGTACTCTCATCCGATTGGGGCATTCTGTCAATCCGTCAATTCCTAATGGGTGGCAAATCCTCGTTCGACGCGGAAGATCGCCCCGGATATTGTTTGGAGAATAGGCGATCCATCCGCGGGCTTATGGCTTCGCGACGTCGGCCAAAAAGCATGGGAGCCGCGCGCTAACTCGATGATTGCGGGGGATTTGGTTCGACAGGTGGTCGAAGCGAACCGCCGATAAAATGACGGGGGTACATACACCCCCGTACCCATTTGCGAAAGTATTGAAAATGCACGGCTTACGGGAAAAGAGTGCGGATCAGCATGAAAACGCGACAACTTAAAATCCCATTTGCTCAATGAGTTGCGCACTCTTTGTACAAACAATTGAAAACACAAGGGCTTGCGGGTCGTTTTTGGCCGACTGAGAGTTGCACCGGAAATTTGATCGCTCAACAGGGAGAAATGGACCAAAACTCGCGGCGCCGCGGGCCGCAGACATGGGGCGTGGAGACGAAGAAAGCAATTTTTGAAGCGGCGCCGCGAAAACATGAACAAGCTTAGCACTCAGGTATAGTAATGTCAATAACTACATGAGTATTCGAAAACATTTTCACAAGACGGCGTGGCGAACGGGGGACAGTTTAGGCCGGCGCCCAGCAGGCCGCTCTTGTGAACCGAGGGGGACGACAAGCCGTGTGCCACCAAGACTTTCAATAACCGAACCTTTCGTGCTGCCAGAAGAGTGGTTGGTCCGCTGGAATTGTAAGGCATTCACGTAGAACACCGAAATAGAGATCGCGCCGGAACAGCGCCAAGGAGCGCGCAAAACGCAGGGGGCTTCGGCGCGGTATTCCAATAGAGAAACAAAGTTGGTATTGACAATACATTGCGTGTGATCCAGAATGCGCGGCGCTTGGGTAGCGTTCGCTATTGTGTCGATTTTTTCCGCCAGTGCTCCGCGGCATGGAAGCACGCTGGAGACGCTTCTAACGGCGGCGCAAGGAAGACGATGTGGGTGGCGTTCGTGGGTAGCGTTCGTGGGCTGAATTCAGGATTCTGAAAGACGGGGGCGTGTAATGAAAACGGGGGAGAAAGTGATGACAAACGAAAGAAGGGCAGTAGCCAGATTCGGGTTGGCTCTGGCGGCAATTCTGGCGCTCTGTTGCGTGGGAATTGTGAGCGCGCAGAACGTTCCGACAGGCGCCATTTCGGGGACGGTGACGGATCCGAACGGCGCAGCGGTGGCGGGCGCCACGGTAACAGTGATCGACCAAAACAAGGGCTTCCAACATACGGCCACAACGGACACGAGCGGTTTCTACTCGGTGGAATCGCTGGTGGACGGAACTTATACGGTTACGAGCTCGAGGGATGGCTTTAAACAGAGCGTAACTACGGATGTGCACCTCGACCCGGGCCAGCGCCGGGGGCTAAACCTCTCACTGGCATTGGGCAATACAACCCAGCAAGTGACGGTGACGGCCGATGCTGTTTCGGTGCAAACCGAAAGCTCCGACAATCGCGGAACCATCAGCGCGGCGGAGGTGCAGAACCTGCCATTGAATGGGCGCAACTTTCAAAGTATGGCGCAGGTAGTTTCCGGCGTGAGCAGCGTGGACGGCGGGAGTTCGTATACGGGGAACGGGAACACCATAATCAACGTGGTGATCGTGAACGGCACTTCGGTGGAAAAGACCGCCTACTCTCTCGACGGCGTGTATGACACGGTTCCTTCGGCGCTATTCAACGTGGACGTGATGCCGGTGATCGATTCGATCGCCGAGTTCACGGTACTGAAGGGCAACTTTAGCGCGAAATATGGGATGGCCGGCTCGGGCGAGATCCTGGTGGAAACGAAGAGCGGGACAACCCAATACCATGGCACCGGCTACGATTACATCCGGAACCCCGACTGGACGGCGCGCAACTTCTTTTCGCCGACGCCGAGTCCACTGAGACAGAATATTTACGGATACGACTTTGGCGGGCCGGTGCTTCCCCACTCCGACACACACAGAGACAAACTTTTCTTCTTCGCGGACGGGGAGTGGCGGAAGAGCATCGCACCCTCAATTCTGAATAGCCGCAATGAGTTCAGCGCGGCGATGCGAACGGGCGATTTGAGCGGCGACCCGAACATGCCGGTGGGCGGCCTGGTGCTGAGTTCATCGGCGGTTTCGGACCTGATGCACAGGGGATTTACGAACCCTCAAGCACAGTGTATTTCGGCTAAGGCAGGCGTGAACAATCAGATCAACCCGGCTTGTTTCGATCCGGTTACGGATGCGTTGTTGAATCCGACGTATCTTCCATTGCCGACACTTACGAATGGCAACCCCTTTTACTACGCCAATAACGGGGTTACGAACGACACCCAGGAAGATCAAGTGTACAAAGTGGACTATGCCATCAATGCGAAGCAATCCCTGATGGCGCGCGTAAGTTACGAGGAATCGGACAACATCAACGCCGCGCGCAACTACAACGATCCTTCCCCGACGCCGGGATCGTCGACGTACACGCCAGGGCTAAACGCGGGGATACGATGGACTTCGGATTTCACGCCGAACTTCATCAACATCGCGGCAATCGGCTTGTCGTACAGCAAAGGTGAATCGAATCTATCGAATTACACGATGCCGGGATGCACACCGTCGCCATGCATCGCGCAAGCTTATCCGGGCGCGGACACAATCAATCGCCTACCGAACCTTGAGTTGACAGGGAGCGGAAACTGGTCGTGGATCGGAGAAGGCGCTCTTCCGACGCATACAACGGACGGCGACGCGATCTACAGCGACGACGTTACGTGGGTGAAGCACAACCAGATTTTCCAGTTCGGCGGCTTATACCTGCGTGGCAACAAGAGCCAAAGCTCCGGCACGTTTCCCGCACCGATGGGGGTCTACACGTTTTCAGGCGCGCAATCCGGCGACACAGCGGCGGACTTTCTGCTGGGGCTCGATTCGACGTACCAGCAGGCCAATGTACAGCGCGCGGGATATTTCCATTACGGTTGGTGGGAACTCTACTTCCAGGACGATTGGAAGGTAACGCCCCGGCTCACTTTGAACCTTGGAGTGCGCTGGTCGTACTTCCAACCGGAGACCGTGGTCACTAACGATCTGACCACTTTTGAGACGGGCGCTTACAATTCCGGTACCGCACCCGCGGTTTCAACGCTGGGCGCGTTCACGTTCAACGGAAGCGGACTGCCGGAGACATCCGGCGGAGCGGTGGCAAACCTAACGGATGGATTGGTGACGGCGGGCGAGGATAGTTCAGCGACATTGCCGGTATCGTCGCAACCTGGATTCTACAAACCCAAGAACTCCGATTTTGCGCCTCGCCTGGGATTTGCGTATTCACTGACGGCGGACGGAAAGACGGCCCTTCGTGGGGGATTCGGAATGGGATACACGCCGGTGGCGTTGGAGAGAAACCCGGCGTTCCTGACCAATCCGCCTTTCACACAGAGCGTGAGCGTCAACAATGGCCTGACGAGCCAGCCGTTGCTTGGCACGGCGCCAGGCTCGCCCACAATCACTCCAACTTCTCTGTTCGCTTTCAGCGGCGACTTCCAACCAACCGTGACGGAGAGCTACAGCCTCTTCATCGAACGTCAACTGACGTCAAGCGCGGTGTTTAACGTGGGCTACGCCGGCAATAAATCGCAGCACGTGACGGACGAAGCCGTGAATGAGAACTTTCCGGAAGACGGCAGCAATTCGCTCAGCGCCGGCTGCGCCGCACTCCCGGCAAATCCACTCAATAGCACGGTCTATGCCTACAAGGGGCCAGCGGTGTCGCAACAATACGATCCTTGCATCAATCAGTTAACCGCCGCGGCCACGCCGACGGAATCCATTGCCGGGCTGGAGGATTTCTACGCTCCTTACCAAGGATGGACATCGATCTCCGGCACGTACAGCGAGGGGATCGCAAATTACAACGCGTTGCAATCGAGCTTCATTCTTCGGAGGAAAGACCTGAACCTGAACTTCGCCTATACCTGGAGCAAATCGCTGACAGACGTGCAGCCGGGCGGCCAGGGCATCTCCTACGATCAGGCCCAAGGGTTTCAGAATCCGAACAACCCGATGGCTGAATACGGAGAGCCGGACTTCGATCGCACGAACGTGTTCACAGGAGCATGGGTCTACCAGATGCCGTTCTTCCGAAACTCCGAGAGCCAGGCGCTGCGCACAGCACTGGCCGGATGGAATTTCTCGGGGCTCGCGATTATCGAGAACGGGTTCGCGCTCACTCCCACACTGGGCACAGCCAATGCGGGTTTGGCCACGCGTCCCAACATCGTCGGACCGATCCAGTACTTGAACGGCAACGCCGCGAGCGGCTGGGTGAGTCCGGCGTCGTTCCAACAACCGGCCTATGGCACCTTCGGCGATGAACCGATTGGCGACATTCGCGGGCCCGGCGAAGTGACGTTCAACATCGCGCTGGACAAGCAATTTCAAATCCGGGAAAAAATGAACATCCAACTGAGAGGGGAAGCTTTCAACGTTTTCAACCACACAAACTTCTCGACTCTCAATTTGACCTGGTCGAGCAACCTTATTAACGCATCGAACGGATTCGGGAAAGCGACAGGGGCGCTCGATCCGCGGATCATCGAATTGATGGCGCGGTTTAACTTCTAACCCGCTGCTGTTGGAGCGGAAACTGCTTCACCCCGGAGCCTGGATCGCCGTCGCGCAACGGCGGTCCGGGCTCTTCGTTTTTTTAGGCGCAACGTTTTTCCGCCGGAATGCAAACGGCGCCGGCGGTACGGAAGCTTGGTGAGGAAAACTCGGCGGGCTAGCTCCAGGGCTTCGATCGAGCTACGGAGATTCCGCGCACGTCGTTCGGATATTTTCCGGAGACGGCACAATAAAAATGATAGAGATCGCCGTCGTGAGTGATCACTGACGGCTTGTGGGCGAAATCATCGTCGACCGAGCCGGGCGCGCCGGCATCCACCAGGATGTTATCGGTTTTTACGGGATGGAAAAAATCGGGACCGACTGCCAATAGGTCGCGCGCTTTGCCCTTCGAGCTCAAGCCATAATAAAAAATCGCCCAGGCTCCGGCGTAGCGCACGACGCAGGGGTCGCTTGCGAAGCGATCGTCCCACGAACCTTTTGGACCGTTGCGCAGAATGGGATTTCCGGCGTAGCGCGTCCACGACTTCAAATCTTTCGAGGTGGCGACGCCGATTTGCTCATGCCAGCCTCCGCCTTGTGCGGGCGGAAGTGTTTCGGTTTTTGCGTTGTAGAAAAGATAGAAGGTGCCGCCGTACTCAACGATGCAGGGTTTGTACAGGCCGCCGCGTTCCCAATCGGCGCCATCTTCAGGGCGCAGGCAGGGCGGATCGAGTTGCCAGTGGAACAAATCTTTGCTCCAGCACAAGCCAATCACGGCGGGACCGCTTTCGTAACCGGCGTTGGGATACGCATGATAAGCGCCTAGAAAACGGCCGCGGACTTTTTTGAGCGCGCCCGGAGAGGCGACGTCGTTTTCGCGGAGAATCCAATTCATCGCGATGTTGTAGCGCGTGACTTCGGACTGCGGATCGCGGCGCAGAATGCAACCTTGTCTTTGCCAATCGACGAGATTCTTTGAGGAGGCCAGGCCGGTCTGATAGCCGGTGCCGTCGTACCCGACGTAGGCCAGGTAGAATTGGCCGCCGTGGGTGAAGACGAACGGGCAATCTACACTTTTGCTGTCAAAGGCCGAGGGATCCGAGGCCGCGGAGAGAATCAATTTGCCATATTTGTAGGGCGTTTCGAGCGATGGCGGTGTGGGCACGCTCGGATCGGGCGCTTGCGGCGAAGGCGAAATCAAGGGCCGAGCCTTGGCTGCGGCGTGGGCCATCGCGGTGATACCTAAACCTGTTACGAATTTGCGTCGCGTGATCATTGTGATGAGTTCTCCGGAATCGAGATCAATATCTTTCTTTTATAGATTAACGGTCCTCGAGCACAGCGACGCCTTGCACTGGAAGCGTGACGGCGCTTACGACGGCGCTGGAATTAAGCAGATCGCGCATGCCGCGAGGCAGCGCGACTTCCATCGGAACTTGGGTGTGGTTCAGGAGTATGAAAATCGTGTGGCCGTTTCCGGTGCGTCGGCAAACTTCAATTCCCTTTGGCACGGTGCCGAATATCCGATCGACTCCGCCGATTTCGACCATCCATCGCGCGGCAGCGTCCATCAGCGTGGGATCGAGCAGGGCGCCGATGTACGTGATCGTTCCCTTTCCAACTTTTCGAGTGATCGCGGCTGGCTGGTGATCGAGCCAACCGTTGGCGGCGCCATAGTGCATCAGAACTTGGACATCGCTCTCTTTGGCGCTGAGCGCTTCCGCCCAAATATTTGCGACCCCACTGCCCCATTGCCCCGAGACCGGCACGTCAGTGTCGAGCGCGTAATACTGCTCGACACGGCCGCCCAGAGGATCTTCGAGCGGGCCCGGTTGGCGGCGAATATCGAGAGCGTTGAACGCATCCTTCATGCCGGAACGCGGACCGAGTACCAAGTGACCGCCATTTTTCACGTAGTCAAGCAAATGGCGGCCGAGATCGTCTGAAATCACGTTGAGACCGGGAGCGACTACAAGCTTGTATCGATCGAGCGGGACATTTGGACTGACGATGTCGATGGAGTGCGTGAGATCGAGAAGGGGCCGGTAGTAATCGAGCAGGACTTGCTGCTGATCGTAATTCTTGTTGTGCAATTGAAAATCGATGGCCCAGCGGCTGTCATATGAGTGCAGGATCGCGACTTCGGAAACCGGCGTGGTGCCTTGCAGCGCCGGCGCCACAGTTTCAAACTCACGCCCAATCTGCTGAATTTCCCGGTAGATCGGAACGGGCGTTCCGTCGGGGCCGACGAGATCACCGTGATATTGCTCCTGTCCATTGAGAGCGCTGCGCCATTGCCAATAGGCGACGGCGTCGGCTCCGTGACCGATTGCCTCCCACGCCATCAGGCGAACCTCACCTTTGTTCAACGAATTGTTGATGGGCGCCCAATTTACGAAACCGGGCTGCGTTTCCATCACCCAAAAATTCTTTTGCTTGAGACCGCGAATCAGATCATGCATGGCGCCATCTTTGTAGGGCTCGAGGTGACCTTGTCCGACATAGTCATCCCATGCTGCAAGATCGAGGTCGCGCGTGACGACGTAGTGGTCCCAGCGATCCGACCAACCGAGTCCGCCGATATTTGTGGTGATGAATTGGCGAGGATCGGCATGCACGCGAATCGCCGCGGCCTGGTTCTGCGCGAAATCGCGCCACACGTCGCTGACGAAGCGCTTGTGATCGAGCAGCAATCCAGGATTGCCGATTGTGTCTTCGAGGGGAATCTGATTCCACGCGTCGTAGGTTTGGCTCCAATAGGCCGTCGTCCAATGCGCGTTCAGGGCCGCAAGCGTTTTGTATTTCGCCGCAAGCCAGCGCTGAAACTGCTGGCGCGTATATGAATCGTAAGAATCGAAGGAGAACTCATTGCCGATTTGCCAGCCGACAACGTTTGGATTATGGCCGAAGCGAAGGGCCAGCTTCTCCGCGACGATTCGGCAGAACTCCCTGTATCGCGGACTGGTATAGGAAAACTGGCGGCGAATGCCGTGGTGGTCGGGGCGGCCATCGATGTCCACGCGCAGAACGTCGGGATATTTTTGGGTCATCCAGGCAGGCGGGGCGTCCGTCGGCGTGCCAATCACGACCACGATGTGATGTTTCGCGGCGAGCGCGATGGCGCGGTCAAGCCAATCGAGATCGTAGATGCCCTCGCGCGGCTCAATACGGCTCCAGGCAAACTCACCCACGCGCACGAGGTGAATGTGCGCAGCTTCCATCAGGCGCAGATCTTCGTCCCAACGCGATTCCGGCCACTGCTCGGGATACCACGACGCTCCCAGGAGAATCGGCGGGATGCCTTGCGGATATGGCATCGTGCCCGCGGGCGGCGCCGCTTGAGCGCGCTGGTTTCCAGCCTGCGCGACAGGCGCGTTGCAGACGCAGGCGAAAAGCAGAGCGGCGCTCGCGGCGAAAGCCACAATTTCGGACAATGAAAGAAAAGTGGCGCGGTATCGCACGAATTTCGTCCTCGATTGCCAGCCGAGCGTCGGTCTCTGTCTGCGCACAATTTCCAGCCGAACCACCTAGGGGCTATGCCGGTAAACCTGCCAACCTAAATAATTGTCCATCGCTTCGCACACGGCGGAGGAGCAATGGGCGCCGGTCATCGCCGCGTGATGCTCGAAACCGTTTTTGCAAATGTGGCGCATGAGTTGTTGGAGGCCCGGCACTTTGACTACGGCCTTCGTTCCGAAGGTGTCGAGCGGGTCATCGGTGAAACGGCCTTCGCCGGCGTAGGCGCGGATGGTTCCCGTCAGATCATCCGTGCTCA
The DNA here is from genome assembly GCA_049790315.1 of Candidatus Acidiferrales bacterium. Classification (GTDB taxonomy): domain Bacteria; phylum Acidobacteriota; class Terriglobia; order Acidiferrales; family UBA7541; genus DASPOJ01. Next base: position 20,255 of record JBAQYV010000024.1, read on the forward strand.
CGCGCCCGAACGTTACGGGGCCCGCGGGCGTGCGGCCGGCAAGCGCTCCGACCGTGTTGGCTTCGCCCAGGACGGTGCCCAAAATCGGCGCCGTTCCGATGCGAATGTCAGGCAGAAAATCCTTGGCCCAGTTTCCGCAATGGAAGAAAACGCATTTGTCGGGATCTTTTCCATAATTATTGTTCCAATCGACAAGCGCGCTGGGCTTTCCGGAGGCCAATTGCAGCGCGTACATGGAAATCACGCCGGCGATATCCACCTCGCAAGCGCTCGGCATCATCTGCTCGCTCATCATGCTCATGATGGTGCAGACGTTGACGCCATAATTTTTTTGCATGGAACTCCAGCATTGGATCGCTGTCGCCTGGAGGCCGAGACTTTCCATCCATGTGTCCACGACGATCGCGAACTTTGCCATGCGTAGGAGCGAATCTTCAGGCGCGCTGCTGGCGTCGGCGTAGCCTTTGATTTGCGCGATGCGCTCGCGAACGCGCGGGTCGGTGTTCGCGAGCTGCGCGGCGCTTCCGAACACCTCAGAGAGATCGATGGTGTTAACGCTGATGCCCGCGGCCTCGAGCAATTTCTCGCTATAACGCGTGGTGTTGAACGCGTTGGGGCGAGCTCCCACGGCCCCGATGCGCGCGCGGCGCAATCCACGAACCACCTTGCACACTTTTACGAATTCCACGAGGTCGTTACGGAAATCGTCCGAGGGAATGGCAACCGTATGCTCGCGCGTCAGAGAATACCGAAAGCCGTACTGGCGAAGATTATTGCAGACGGAAATTTTGCCGCAGAAAGCGTCGCGACGCCGCTCCAAGCCAAATTGATCGAGGTCGTCGGGGCAGGCTTGAACCAGGATAGGAACATTCAATTCTGAAAGGCGGATTGAGTCCGCGACGCCCTTTTCATCTCCGAAATTCGGCAAACACACGACAATGCCTTCGATGCGGCTGCCATGCTTACGAAAAAGATCGCCGCACTGGACGGCATGTTGCCAGGTTTCGACGGCGCCAAGTTTCGTTTCGGCGGCGGACAGAATGACGGCGTCGATATCAAGCGCTTGAAAAAGTTTCAGCAGCTCAGCGCGCGCTTCAGAAACCAATGGGTCAGGGAAAAAGTCGCGATTCCCGATAATTACCGCCAGCGTTGTCCTGGACATAGCGACCACCTCGGGCGTTCAGTTGCTCTTTCTTTCAAAGACGCCAAACTGATCCACATTCTGTTTCGTGACGAGCTCGCATGGAATAATTTGCCGTTCGGAAGGGTTGGTCATTCCCGTACGCAAAAACTGGTCTGCTTCTTCCACGGCAAGCCGCGCGATCGCTACCGCGGGTTGGAGCACGGTGGCTTCAAGATCGCCGGCTTTAATCGCCGCGAGAGCGTCAGGGCTTCCGTCAAATCCAACGATGGTGATGTTGCGCAGGCCCGCGCTTTTGACGGCCGCAACGGCTCCCAGAGCCATGGTGTCGTTGCCGGCGATAATGCCTTTTATCTCAGCATGCGCCTGCAAGATTGTTTCGGTCTTCTGAAACGCTTCGGACTGGCTCCAATTCGCACTTTGCGCCGAAACCAATTTCATTCCCGCATCTTTGTCCAGCACGGCGTGAAAGCCGGCGGTACGCACTTGCGCGTTCGTATCGGACTCTTTTCCCAACAGCTCGGCGTAATCGCCACGGGCATTCAGCGCGCGCGCAAATTCCGCCGCCACCAAACGGGCGCCCTGGTCGTTGTCCGCGATGATTTGCGCCTTGGCAATATCTGGCACGGTGATCTCGCGATCGATCAGAAAACAAGCGATACCCGCGCGCGTTGCGCGACGAACGGCGGAGACGGACGCGTCGGCTCCGGCGTTGTCGAGAATAATCGCCACGGCATTGCTCGCGATCGCGACATCGATCAGATTGTCCTGCTTGTAGGCATCGTCATCGTGCGAATCTACGCGAACGGCATAGCCAAGCTCGGTGGCGCGCGCGGCTGCCGCTTGGGCTTCGGCGCGAAAGAAAGGATTGTCCTGGGAAGGCACGATGATCTCGATGAGCTTCTTCTGATTCGCGCGTTTCGAGCGGCATCCCGGTAATAAGGACGAAAGGCCGCAAATCGCGATCAAGGCTATGCCGCGGAGATTCATTCTGGATGGCTCATTTCGGATCAGTTGCTCCTCGCCAAGCGTAGCTGCAATTTAGTTTGCAATTGATCCACGGCGACTGCGAGAACGATGACAATTCCCTTGATGACCATCTGCCAAAATTCGGAAATCCCGAGCATTACCATGCCGTCAGCCAGGACGCCGATCACGAAAGCGCCCGCCAGTGAGCCAAAAACGGAGCCGCGCCCACCCATCAACGACGTACCGCCCAGCACAACGGCGGCGATAGCGTTCAATTCGAAAGATTCTCCCGTCGCCGGATGCGCCGCTTCCAATTGCGACGCGATAATCAATCCGACCACGGCGGCGCAGACGGTGGAGATCACATACGAAATCAATTTTACGCGGTCCACTCGAATTCCCGAAAGTAACGCCGCGCGCTCATTTCCTCCGACGGCATAGACATGACGCCCGAAAGGCGTCTTGTTCGCGACGACGCTCGCGACAATCGCGAGGGCGATCATGATCCACACGGGTAAGGGAATATTGAAAAACGCGGCCTGACCGAGCACCAGGAATCCGGTGTTGTGCCGCGCCGCTTCCCCGCCGAGACCCGGAAACGTTCCGCCATTCGAGATCAAAAGCGCCGCGCCGCGCGCAATGTACAGTGTGCCGAGAGTGGCGATGAACGGAGCCACCGCGAATCGAATGACGAGAAGGCCATTTAGCAAGCCCACGAGCGCGCCAGCAAGCAGAGAGAGAAAAATAACCATCACGACCCCAGGGAAAAAAGGATGCTGCATGCCCGAGAACAGCATCCCTCGCGTAAGCAGAGCGCCCGCGACCATCCCTGCGAGACCCGCGACCGAACCAACGGATAGATCAATGCCTCCGGTGAGCACTACAAACGTCATGCCGACGGCGAGAATCGCGGTGATGGCCACGTGCTTGGCGAGAATCGTGAGGTTATTGGTGGTGAGAAACGTCGAAGTGCTAAAGGAAAACAGGACGAGAAGCACAACCAATGCGAGAAGCGCGCGCAGGCGCAGGACCAAATCCAAACTTCGCGCCCCGAGACCGATGCGCACGCGGTCAGCCGTCATTGGATTGTATCCGGCACTTCGAGATGAGAACACGCAGCTGCGAACAATGCTTCTTCAGAGGCGTCTCCCGAAGCGAATTCCGCCGATATTCGTCCGCCTGACAGAACCAGAATGCGGTCGGCGAGAGAACACGTTTCTTCAATTTCCGAGGAAGTGAAGATGATGGAGACGCCGGTGGCTTTCAGGTCGCGCAGGATTCGGTAGATTTCCTGTTTGGCTCCAACGTCCACGCCGCGCGTCGGCTCGTCCAAGAGCAAAATCGAAGGCGAGCGCATCAGGCAGCGCGCGAGCATGACTTTTTGCTGATTCCCGCCGCTCAATGAGGTGACCGGCAACTCAAAATCGCCGGCGTTGAGCTTCACTTGCTCGGCAATGCGGCGCACCTTAGCCAGTTCTTTTTTTCTGGAGATGAACGGACCCGCGGTGAGGCCGCCGAAATCCGCCAAGCTGATATTTTCTCTGATCGAGGACGACGGGATCAGGCCATCGGCCTGGCGATCCTCGGGCATCAACACGATTCCGCGCGCAACCGCTTTTGCGACCGATCCGGGCGGAAGCCTGTCACCATCCACCCGGATGGCGCCGCGAGCGATGGAACGCACACCCGCAATCGCCTCAAGAAGTTCGGTGCGGCCTGAACCGAGCAGACCATAGACGCCGAGAATTTCCCCCGCGGACGCAGAGAATGAAATGTCGTGAAGCAAGGGACGCGTTGCGCCGTCACGCGTGCTTCCGACCAAATCGAGCGATTCGACACGCAAGGTTTCGCGGCCGGACGTAATCGGCGCCACGGCGGAAACATGTTGCGCGGGGCGGCCCGTTACGCATTCCACGATCCAGCGCCGATCGACTTCGGCGCGCGGCGCGTTGCCGACGACCCGTCCATCGCGCAACACGGTGAAAAAATCGCCCAAGCGAAGAATTTCGTTCAGACGATGAGAGATGTAAACGATGGAGACGCCATTTCGCTTGAGGTCTTCGATAACGGCGAAGAGCGTTTCAGCTTCGGCGCGGCTGAGCGCGGATGTCGGCTCGTCAAGGATCAGCACGCGCATTTCGTGCGCAAGCGAGCGCGCGAGTTCCGTGATTTGCTGGCGGCCCAAAGAGAGATGCCCCACGAGGGTGCGCGTGCTCATCGGATGGCCGAGCGATTTCAACGCTTCGGCGCTGATTTGGCGCTGTTTTGTTTCTTCGATGAATTGATAAGGAGTGCAGAGTTCACGACCGGCGAAAATGTTCTCGGCGATATCGAGGTTTGGAAGGACGTTCAATTCCTGATGCACCATGGCAATTCCGTGGCGCGCGGCGTCGGCACTGCGCCGGAAGGTGACCGGCCGGCCATCGAGCAAAACACTTCCGCTGAGCGGCATTTCGACGCCCGCCAGAATGCGCATGAGCGTCGATTTGCCGGCGCCGTTTTCTCCGATCAGAACATTTACTTTCCCACGGAGCACGCGATACGTGACGCCCTTGAGCGCGGTGATCCCGCCATATTTTTGGACGACGTCTCGCGTTTCGAGCACGGCATCGGCAGGCGCCGCGGCCGGGCGATCGGGTTGCCTTTCAGTGTCGAGCATGTGTTTTCGCCGTTGCGCCGCCAAATGGCTTTGCGGATTCCGATTGATTGTTCGCGCCGCCATGCCGCGCGCGCTCGACCGAAAGTTTCCAATCACCGTACTTTTGTTCTCTTTCGGTCTCAGACATGCGCGGCTCGAAAATCTGTGAGTCAAACCTCAATTTTTCGAGCGCTTCGAGCGAACTCCAAATCCCCAACGCGATTCCCGCGAACCAAGCAGCGCCCACCGCCGAGAGATCGGGGCAAATCGAACGCATCACCGGGCGGCCCAGAATGTCAGCCTGAAATTGCATCAGACGATCGTTGCGCGTGGCGCCGCCATCGGCATAAAGAACCGGAAGCGGCACGGCGGCTTCGCGCTCCATGGCATCGAAGACGTCGCGAACCTGAAACGCAATCGCTTCCACAGCGGCCCTAGCCAAATGCGCGGAGGTGCTGGTGCGGCTGAGGCCGAAAACGGCGCCGCGTACGGCCGTGTCCCAATGCGGCGCGCCAAGACCGCTCATCGCCGGAACAAAATAGACGCCATCGCTGCTATCCACGCTTTCCGCGAGGCGCGCGGCATCTTCGATCGGATTTGGCAAGCGGAGGAACTCGCCCAGCCATTGCACCGCGGCGCCGCTCATCGAAATATTTCCCTCAAGCGCATACTGGGTCGCATCTTGCACGCGCCAGGCGATTGTGATCGCTAGATCGGAGGCGCGCTGGTTCAGCGCGTCCACCAACGTCATCAACGATGAACCGGTGCCATACGTTGCTTTCACGGTGCCCGGCGCAAACGATGCGTGGCCGGCGAGCGCTGCGTGAGAATCTCCCAGAGCACTCGCAATCGGAATTCCGGGCGGTATGGCGCCGGCCGCGGCGGTTTCGCCAATCAACCCGCTCGAAGAAACCAAACGCGGCAGCGACACGTGCGGAACGCCAAATAATGAAAGCAATTCGGCGTCCCAAGCTTCGGTCGAGATGTTCAGCAACTGCGTGCGAGCGGCGTTGCTGAAATCGCAGACGTGGTGCGCGCCTCCGGTGAGATTCCAAATCAGCCAACTGTCCATCGTGCCGAAACAGATTTCGCCCGATTCGGCGCGCGCGCGCAGGCCGGGAATGTTTTCGAGAAGCCACGCAATTTTGCCGGCGGAGAATAGAGGATCGATTCCGAGGCCGGTGCGTTCGCGCAGTAGCGGACCCCAGCCATCTTTCGAAAGCTTGGAGCAAAGCGCAGCGGATCGCCGACATTGCCAGACAATGGCGGGAGCCAAGGGATTACCCGTCGCGCGTTCCCACGCGACGATCGTTTCTCGTTGATTCGATATGCCGATTCCGGCGGGCGTCGCAGGCGAACAGTGATTGAGGCAATCGTCAATGGCGCGCCGAACGCTGTCCCATATCTCGCGCGCATCCTGCTCGACCCAATCAGATTTCAGAGTTGTGACGCGAACCGGTACGGAGGTTCTATAAGCGGGGCGCCCGGCGGCGTCGACTAGCACGGCTTTCGTGTTGGTCGTGCCCTGATCGATCGCGAGGATGTAGCGCGTGCTCATGCGCGGCGCACAACCTTAAGAAGTTCCAGCGCGGCAGTTTCGATGCCGTGCGCGGTAAGTCCAAAATGTTCGAGCAGAAATTCTTCCGTACCCGTAGGCGCGAATTCACCGGGAATGCCGAGGATTCGCATTCGCACGGGGCAGCTTGCAGCCACGACTTCGGCAACGGCGCCGCCCAGGCCGCCGTAGATCGAGTGTTCTTCGACCGTCACAATGCCGGCGGTGATCGTGGCCGCATCGATGATGGCGGCACGGTCCAGCGGTTTCACGGTGGACATATTAATCACGCGAGCGGAGATTCCATTTCGATCGAGCAATGCGGCGGCATCGAGCGCGCGCGACACAAGCACGCCGTTGGCGATCAGCGTGACGTCGTTGCCGTCGCGCAGGCGCACCGATTTGCCAATCTGATATTTGTAATCGCGCGGATGCACATTGGGCACGGGCATGCGGCTCAGGCGAAGAAATACGGGACCTTCGTGAAGCGCGATCACTTCCATCGCGGACTGGGTTTCGATCGCGTCCGCGGGAACGATCACCGTTAGATTTGGGATCACGCGCGTCCACGCGAGATCTTCGATCGAGTGATGAGTTGGGCCCAATTCTCCATAGGCCATTCCACTGGACATTCCGCACAGCTTTACGTTGTAACGCGAGTAGCCAAGATCAACCTTGACCTGTTCCATGGCGCGCGCCGTCATGAAGCAGGAAGCTGCGCAGACGAATGGCAGTTTGCCGCCATTGGCGAGGCCGGCGCCAACGCCCACCATGTTTTGCTCAGCGATACCTACGTTGAAAAAACGATCGGGAAATCGCTTGCTGAAATTCTTGAGCTTGGTCGAACTTACGGAGTCATTCACGACAGCGACAACGCGCGGGTCGTTCGCCGCGAGTTCCTCGAGCGTTTTGGAAAAAGCGTCGCGGCAATCGAAGAGATCGCTCAACCGGCTTGCCCCTCAAGCTCGCGGACGGCAGCTTCAAGCTCTGCCGCCGTGGGAACATGGTGATGCCACTCCGGCCGATTTCGAATGAAAGAAACACCGTGTCCTTTTTCCGTATGCGCGATCACGCAGGTTGGCTGGCCCGCAGCGGCTGGCAAGCTTTCAAAGCACGCGAGCAGCGCACCGGCATCGTGACCGTCCACATCACGGACACTCCATCCGAATGCGCGGAATTTATCCGCGAGCGGTTCCATACGAATTGTGCTCTCGGTGAAATCGCCTTGCTGAATGCCATTGCGGTCGACGATCAGCGTCAGGTTGTCCAGTTTGTAGTGAGCCGCCGCCATAGCTGCTTCCCAATTGCTGCCCTCCTGGAGCTCACCGTCGCCGGTGAGCACGAACACGCGCCACGCGGCGGAATCGAGTTTCCCCGCCATGGCGCAACCGACGGCAATCGGAAGTCCGTGGCCGAGCGGTCCCGTGTTCGCCTCGACTCCCGGAACCTTGTTTCGGTCCGGATGTCCATTCAGCGGCGAAAGCGGTTTCATGTAGGTGTTCAGTGCGGATTGCTCCAGAATTCCCGCTGCCGCAAGCGTCGAATACAACGCGCCCGAACAATGCCCCTTGCTCATGATAAATCGATCGCGATCAGGCGCATTGGGGCGCGACTTATCGATATGCAGAATGCCGAGGTAGAGAGTCGTTAGAATATCGGCCGAAGAAAGATCTCCGCCAGGGTGACCAAGCTTCGCGGCGTGCACCATGCGAAGACTCGAGATGCGGACTTGGTTCGCCTGCTTGTGCAGCCAGGAGATTTTTTCTTGCAAGGTTTGATTTTCGCTCATTCTTCCCTGCAAGTGAGTTCCCTCTTGTTGACTCGACTCGGTGCCCGCCGGGCGCCGGTCGCTGAGCCATCGCGGACACGCCCTTTTATTATAAGCATCAGACCCGAGCGTTGGGCGTTATGCCAAAATCGCACTAACATACGTACAATGAGTAATTTACCGGCCTACACTAGCACAAACTTTTCGCCTCCACCAGTGCCGGAATCACATAGAATGGCTGCCAGAAATCGCGCTTGTTTGGGACTGATATCCCGCGGCGCCCATCTTAAATCGGCCATTTCGGAGAACGGTTTGGCGCACGAATCACACAAAGAAATTTGGGAAACGGCGGCCCAATCGGCGCGCCCACCTCGTCCTAAGCAGGCGCTTCCGATCATTATTATCGGAGCCGGCGGAATTGTTAGCGCGGCGCACCTCCCGGCGTATGCGAAGGCCGGTTTTCCCGTGCTCGCTCTGATGGATGTCGCGGCCGGAAAAGCCGCGGAACTTGCGAAGCGCTCGGGCGTTCCCGATAGTTTCACCACCGTCGAGGATGCGGTGGACTTCGCGCCGTCCAATGCGGTGTACGACGTCGCGGTGCCGGCTTCAGAAATTTTGGGAGTATTGTCCCAGCTACCGGACGGCGTTCCTGTGCTTATGCAGAAACCGATGGGCGAAACGCTGGCCGAAGCGACCACAATTCGCGATCTGTGCCGCCGAAAATCCCTAATCGCGGCTGTCAATTTCCAACTCCGCTATGCACCATTCAATCTCGCAGCGCGCGCGTTGTTCGCGCGCGGGCTGCTCGGCGAGTGGCACGATTTCGAAGCGCAAGTTCGCACATATACGCCGTGGCATTTGTGGAGTTTCCTCGCGGCGGCGCCACGTCTCGAGATTCTGTATCACAGCATTCATTACCTCGATCTGATCCGATCATGGTTCGGCAATCCCCGCGGCATTTACGCCAAAACCGTTCGCCATCCCACGTATCCGAGTTTGGCGGCGACCAAGTCCGTAATGATTCTCGATTACGGCGACTCGAAACGAGTTTTCGTGGCTACGAATCATGGTCACGATTACGGCGAAGAGCAGCAGCGCAGTTTTGTCCTTTGGGAAGGAACCGAGGGTTCGATGCGGGCGACGCTCGGCGTGAATCTCGACTATCCGGCAGGCAAACCGGACTCGCTCGCCTACATCCACAGAAGCGAAATGGAAAACGGCTGGCAATCCTGCCCCGTCAGCGGGAATTGGTTTCCGGACGCATTCGTGGGCAGCATGGGCGCGCTTCAAGCCTACGTGGAGGGAAGCATCTCCGAGCTGCCATCCCGTTTCGAGGACGCATACCAGACGATGGCGCTGGTGGAAGCCGCATACGCTTCGAGCGCCCGCGAAGCCGAACCGATTCCTCGCGACGGAGATTGACGCGGGCCGTCAAAACGTTGCCTTCGTCAGTCCCAGCGACGCCGTGATCCGATCCGCATATCGTTGAATCACCGGAATCAGTTTGCGCTCATTCCCGTCGTTTGACCCGCCGGGAATGAAGGGAACCCCGAGCGCAGCCAGCACGCCGACTTTAGGATTCCCCACCAAACATGAAACGTCCAATCCCGTGCGGCGGCTGCTTGGAGCGATGTGGTATCCCTCGTTGCGTATCTTTGTCAGTTCGGCGCGGAGCAGTTTCTGCTTGCGCGGGCTCAATTTGCGGAAAAATGCGTTTGTGTTCAGAAATACTTCTCGTTCGGTGGGACCCAGAAAAGCCACCATCAGGCGCCCAGAGACCGTATTGAGAGGAAGGGCCTTGTAGCCAACTTCAACGGACAGCCGAACCGCTTCCGGGCTTTCGGCCTGCGCGATTACGGTGAGCAGCGGACCGCTGAGCACGCAGAGGTGGCAAGATTCGAGAACGGTGTCGGAAAGTTCCTGCATCGGAAGCGCCGCGGCCTTAAGAAGTTGATTGACCGGTGAATGCGTGTGTGCCAATTCGTAAAGCTTGAGCGTGAGGTGGTAGCCTTCCGAGGCCGGATCGCGCGCAATGTAGTTTCGCCGTTCTAAAACCGCGATCATCCGGAACAATTCGCTGGAGGTTCGATTGAGACGCCGCGCCAATTGCGTGAGCGACTCGGAAACGTTCGCGGTGGCAAGCGCTTCCAAAGCGTCGAGCCCTTTCTCAAGTCCCGGAACCGAGTAGCTTTGAGTTGTGCGTTTTTTCATGGCCTAGAATTCCCCGCGGCAAGATATCGCCGTTAAGATTGTTGCGCCATCCCGAGAATCCACAGCGCGCCGAGCACGATCGCCATTCCCACGCCCAGCAAAATACCAGATCGTCTGCCAGCCTGTTTCCATTCGCCGCTCAGATATCCCCCAGCATTGCTGGCGAGGATAATGGTTCCCATCAGCACCGGCCATCCGGCCACGGCGCCCATGCTGCCGAGCCAAGATAATCCTAATCCATAGAGCGCGAGGCCGCCGAACCAAAACGCGCCCATGACCGTGCCGTATAACCAATTTACGCCAGACCCAGCTCGTACGAACAACGGCGTTGATGAATTTTTCCGCAGCATGTAGACGCAAAAAACGAGGTTGGCGATAAAGCCCCCGGTCACCGCGGGCGCCGCAACGATGTTCGCTGCCCACACCGGCGACGCGCCCAAAGCGCGCGCATGATCGATGGCCTCACCGCCAAACGCATAACTAAAATTCAGAGTGGCCGAGAGCAGCCCCGAGCACGTGCAAACAACCAAGCCTGCGATAAAGGATGACGGCGGAATTCCCCGCGGTTCGGCAAGCGATCTTTGCTGAGCATCGCGCCGCGCGCCGGCGCGCGCGCAGAATGCCACGCCGATGAGCATCACGACGGTGCCGAACAAAAAAAGATGTCCCTGCGGCGTTGCCAGTTTTTTAGGCGCCAAGACGATGAGTGGAACCAACGAACCAACTGAAGCGCTGAGGCCAAGGATAATCGAGAGGCCCAAGCCAATCCCAAGCTGCTTCAACCCCACACCCGTCAGCGTCGCGCCCACTCCCCACAACACGCCAAAACCCACAATTTCGAGGATCGCTTGGGGTGACGTGATGTGATAAACGCGGATCGCGTGAGGGATTGTCGCCAGAACCACAAGCCATGGAAAAACTACCAGACCGGTAAACGCGAATACGAGCCAGATATTTTCGTGGTTCCATCCCCGCGCGTATTTCATCGGGAGCGCAAAGATTCCCTGCAGAATTCCCGCCAGAAGGATGACTCCCACGCCGGTCAGAATTGGAACGCCCATTCTGAGACTCCTTCAGCGAGCCGGGGGCCTGGACGACGAAGCGAGATTCAGCTCCCGCTGCGCTTCGCCGGCGATTTTCTTCGCCGGTTCGCGCGTCCCAATCAATTTCACAATCATCCGATCAATCACGGAAGCGACTTCCGGCCACTCCGCAAGCCGCGGCAATTCGCGGGCGTGTACGTGAAGATCATCCAGGCGCTTGTAGAACGGAACCATGCGATTTACTTCAGGATCGCGCCAGGTGGATTTGCGGCATCCCACGGCGCCTTCGAGGGTGAGCAACTTATCCATTTCGGCGGTCGCGGCATGGCGCAGAAATTGGTAAGCGGCCTCGCGGTGCGGGCTGCCCGCGCCAATCGCAAGCACCCAGTAAACATTCAGCGAACAGGATTCGCATCCCTCCGCGCGGGGAATGTTGGCGATATCCACATTGCCGCGGACCCGCGAATTCGCAACGGTTTCCGCCATCGCCGCGAATCCAAACCAATTGACCATCATGGCGATCTCGCCGTTCACGAACGCGAGCCCGCATTTCACGGAATCCATCTCCGCGCATCGCGGGTGTACAACAGACGCGTCTTGCAGAATGTCTCTGTAGAACTCGAGCGCTTCGATGGCCGCCGGCGATTCCACTTGAAATTGTCCGCCGCTGTCTACAATTTCTCCCCCGCGCGTCCAAAGTTGCAGCAGAAAGTCATAGACCGAATTGTGCCCATCGGGATAAGCCGCGAACGCCGTGCCGAAGAGATTTTCCTGCGGGCGTTGAAAGAAGGCCGCCACTTGCCGGAACTCGATCCAAGTTTGCGGGACGCGCAGAGCCGAGCCGAAGCGCGCTTCATAGGCTCGCTGTTCGCGCGGATCTTCAAACAGATCTTTCCTGTAAATCAGGCATTCCGGTCCGTCGTGATACGGCAGACCCAGAACTTCGCCTTCAATGGTTTGCAACCGCAGTAGAGAATCACTCCAGCCACTTGGAAAATCGTGGGGAGGGTCCATTTTCAGGTAGGGTGCCAAATTCAACGCCGCCTTTGTGGCGTGCGCATGAGCCAGCCAATCCGTATCCAGGAAAGCGATGTCCCAATCGCCCCGCAGCATACCCTGCCGGTCAAAAAGAGCCTCGGAAAGCGGCCTCAAATCAAATGCCACGGCCTCAAGCGTGAGTCCGCAGTGTGCGGCCGAGTCAAATGAGTGCCACTGCTTTTCAATCGCCGATTCAAACGGGCCGAATTTCCGGATGGCGATTCGGAAAGTTTTACGCGCGGTCATCCTGCGATTCCGCGGGCCTCCCCCGCAAACTCGCGCAACAATCGATTTGTATCGGCGCCCAAACGTGGTGCGCCTTGTTCGCTTTTCATCACCGCGCCATCAATCCGAATGGGGCAACGCAGCGTTTTCAACTTCACGCCGTTGCTTCGCTTCACTTCCTGCACCATGTCCAGCAGACGAAACGCTTCGTGTTCGACCAAGCGCGGCCACGTCAACACGTCGGAACACCAGACGTCGGCCGGTTCGAGAAGGCCGAGCCAGTACTTCGTGGTTTTCTTTTTCAAGTGATCGATCAGAATCTGCTTGATCTCGTCGCGTTTCGTAAAAAGGGCCTCCGAACTTTTATAAGCGATCAACGGCGCGCAGGACAAAAGTTTGCCCAATTGTGGAACGGAACTCATCGCAAGCGCGAGATATCCATCCGAAGTGGGATAAATTCCGTACGGAGCGCCCAAGTACACATGGGCGCTATTCACCTTGCCACGCTGGGGCAATCGGCCGCCGTCGTTGAGGTACGTCGTCAGCAATTCAAATTGGAGGTCGAGGATCGACTCGAGCAAACTGACTTCAACCTTGCCGCCCTTTCCGGTGATCCCCCTGCGCACCAGACAGGCCAGAATTCCCTGCACCAAATGAGCGCCCGCATAAAGGTCAGCCACCGCGATACCGAACGGAATCGGAGGTTGACTCGCATCTCCGCTCAGCCACGGCAGACCTGAGAGCGATTGCACGAGAAGATCCTGTCCCGGTTTGTGCCGCCATGGGCCGGCCTTCCCATAGCCGCTGATCTCTCCGTATACCAGACGCGGATTTACTTTGCTGACGGCCTCGTAATTGAATCCCAATCTGTCAATCACGCCAGGACGAAAGTTATGGATCATCACGTCGGCGTGCTCCAGCAGTGTCCACAAGCGCCGGCAGTCCTTCGGATTTTTTAAGTCGGCGGCGAAACTCTCCTTATTGCGATTGATGGAGTGAAACAGCGTGCTGTCTCCATCCAATTTCAAATCGGAGATGTAGAGCTGGCGACAGAGGTCTCCGCCTACCGGTCGCTCCACCTTAACCACGCGAGCGCCCAGATCCGCAAGGCGCAACGAGGCGGAAGGCCCCGAGAGAAATTGGCTCAGATCGACGACGAAGAGCCCATCCAATGGTTTCATACCGCACCTCGCCATTTCTCTGACCGCGCTTCGCGCAGCCGATTGTTCAGCTCGACGATCACTTCCCTTTCGCTCTGCCCGCGAACCAGGTAGTCGTGAACCACCGCGGCAGCGCACTCCTGAAACTCCAAATATCCGGGGAAACGCGGACGCAAATACGCCCGATCCAAAGTAGACAGCGTGTTCTTGAAAAAATTGTTGCAGCGCCGGTTGACCTCATCATCCAGCCACGCGGTGCGATTCCCCGGCTGGCCGCCCGAATCGAAATAGAGTGTTTTTTGGCACTGCGAACTCGCCACATACTGAACGTACTCGGCGGCAATCGCCTTGTGTGTGCAGCGCGCGGAAATCGCGAGACCCGCCCCGCCCAGGGTGGATCGGAAAGCTCGGCCGTCGTCGGTTATGATGAGATTTCCTGTCGTGACTGAATGCGCCGAATAGCCCGGCCGCGAGTAATTCGAATAGCCGTATGCAAACGGACAATAAGCTACTGCGTCGCTAACGGAAAGCAATTCCCAGGTCGCGATCGGATTCCGTTGCAAGCATTCGGAATCGCACAGCGAAAAGAGTTGCCGAAATATCTTCAAGGCCTGTGTTCCGATTTCTTCGGACACCACAAAATCGTCTTGCCGGAACGGATCTTCGCCCAGCGCGGCGCAGAACATATAAAAGTGCATCAGGCTATCGATCGGCACGGCGGGAAACGTTACCAAGCCCCGCCCGGCAAGATCGAGCAATTCGGACCACGTTCGCGGCACATCCGCTCCGGCGCGTTTCATCAGGTCGGGACGCCAACCGCTGATCGGCGCCGCCGCATCGATTGCCAAAGCCCCTTGGCTCCCGCCGTATTCGTAACTCGAGTGCGAGAAGCCCACTGAGGCCGCTGCCTGCATGCCCAGGAATTCTTCGGGAATCCATTCGCCCAACGGGAGAAGAGTTTTTTCTTCCGCCGCTTGCCCGCAGGAAGGATGGTCGACGACCATCAAATCGTACTGCCGCGCCAACTGCTCAACCGAAGCGTCAGCGAATTCCTGAAGGGTCCGCGCGTGCCATTCGATTTCGACACCTGGATGCGTCTCGGCAAACCTCTGCGCCGTGGCCACCATCGGGAGGAAACCCCGAGTGTGACGCCACGTAATACCACGCAGTCGGACAACACGGTCGACGTTCACTTTTGGCCACGCCCCAAATCCGAACACGTTTTGCATTGGGTCTTCCGTGTGTTCGAACCGCAACAATTGCGAAACTCGAATTAGCCGGGCTCACCTTACATTTGATACACTCTAGGTTGCCCGATTTTACCTGTAAATGTAGATTTTATGGAAGCAATTGTCAATTGAAGAAGAATTGAGGGGATGGCCCGCGTACTAAAGCGCGTATTGGCCGCTCCGGAATCGAAAACATGCTGCGTGAACAATATTTCGAAGACTACGCCGTCAACGAGCGCCGCGAAACCGGCGGACGTACCATCACAGAAGCCGACATTGTCCTGCACGCTGGTCAAACCGGCGATTTCTTTCCCCACCACATGGACGCCGAGTGGTGCAGCAAGCAGCCTTTCGGGCAGCGCATGGCGCACGGCACCCTGGTGTTCAGCATCGCCGTCGGACTAACCGCTGGCGACATCAACCCGCGCGCCATGTCCTATGGCTACGACCGCGTGCGCTTCGTCAAGCCGGTGTTCATCGGCGACACCGTTCACGTCCTGGTCTCGATTAAAGAGAAACGCGACGATGCGAAGCGCCCCGCGCATGGAATCGTGGTCGAATCGTGCCAAGCTGTGAATCAGCACGGGGAAACAGTCCTGGCATGCGAACATCTGCTGCTCGTCGAACGGAAAATCGCCGGTTAATCCGCACACAACCACAATTTCACCAGTACGCGGCGACTCAATCGCGCGGCTGAATACGGCCTTAGCCGTACATCCAGGGTGCTCGATCGCCCAAGTCGCTTGGAATTTCGCGCCAAGCAAAAAATCTACGTTTCGCTTGACAGAGCGCCGCAAATCCGTTTCAATCGTTCTTCACTTGTAACTCAGTTGCAACTAGCGTCGCAACGGGAAGGAGAGCCAGATGACAGTCAGCGCCTTAATTGCGAACGAGTCGCAACTGGGAAGGTCTAAAAACGACACGACCATTACCCGGCCATCCCTTATGAAAGAGCTCGTGGCCCGCGGTGTGCGTATCACCGCCCAGCGACGCGTGCTCATCGGCATCATTCAGGATGCGTCGCGCCATCTGGATGCCGCGGCTCTGCTTCGGGCGGCAAGGGAGCGTGATCCTGGAATCGATCGCGCCACCGTGTACCGAACCATCGCTCTCCTGAAGTCTCGCGGATTGATCGACGAGCTAGATCTTATGCACATCGAAGGTGAAAAGCATTACTACGAGGCAAAGACGAGCCGCGATCATTGTCACATGGCGTGCTTTCGCTGCGGCACTATCGTCGAATATGCGAGCTCGGCTTTCGAGGGCCTGAAGCAGGAAATGGCCAAACAAAGCGGGTTCACGATCCGTGTGGTGCGCCTCGAAGTGGGTGGCCTGTGTAAGAAGTGCCGCAAAGCTGCTGCGGCGGAGCGGCAAGTTGAGTGACGCTCCGCAACACGTGATCGCCGGCAACGGCGTCCACTGTTCCAATTGATCTGATCGTATGGTGAACCGAGCCACTGCGACGGTGGCTGCATGCGACTGTGTCGCAACTAGATCGGCACTTGAGAAGCAATAAGGCTCCAGCGGCAAAGGTAAATTTAATCGATTTCGTGATGAAAGTTTGAAAACGGTCCCCACGACATTCCTTTGGCGAGGGGTCGTGGGGACCGCAAATCGACAACCCGATAGGCTGACGATCGCCCTCATTGTACAGGCAACCAGCTACGGGCATCTAAGGAGAAAAGCAAAGTGGCTGGAACCCAATTCGTAAAAGAATGCCGGCGTCTTTTCGCGAATTCGATTGCGAACATCGCGCGGAGCGTGCGGATGACAATCAAGGCGCGCCTACAGGCATTGCTGCTGACAGCAGTGATTCCATGCATCGTGATCTCTGCATGGGCTGGCGAGGGAGGAAAAATCTCGGGCACGGTGAAAGATTCCAGCGGAGCCGTGGTGCCGCAAGTCACGGTCACTGCTACGAACACTGGCACTGATTTCGTCCTGACCGTCACAACCGATGAACAGGGCTTTTATTCGTTCCCCAGTCTTCCCGTCGGCCGTTACGATCTCGAATTCAAAGCCGCGGGGTTTGGCCCTTATCGCCGCGCCGGAGTGGTGATCGACGCAAATACCGCGCTGATCGTCGACACGGTTCTTAGAATAGGGCAGAAAAACGAAACCGTCACGGTAACCGATAGTCAGGTCCACGTAGAGACTTCCAGCACGCAAATGGGTGAAGTCATTACGGGATCGCAGATGACCGGCGTGCCGCTCAACGGGCGCAGCTTTACCGATCTGCTTACGCTTCAGCCCGGCGTGGCCCCGGCCACGTCGATAACGTCCGATACGGTTCAGGACGTGGGCGCAAGCGCGCTTTCTCCCTCCGGTGACCTGAATCCCGGCACTGTTTCCATCAATGGCCAGCGGGAATTTGCCAACGCCTTCATCGTAAATGGAAGCGACGTGGAAGAAGACGTCAACATGGGCGCCGCCATTGTCCCGAACCTTGATTCGATTGCCGAATTCCGGATTCTCACGAGCGATTTTGACGCCGAGTACGGGGAGTTCACTGGCGGCCAAATCAATGTGGTCACAAAATCCGGCACGAATCAGTTGCACGGCGACGCGTTCGAGTTCTTGCGCAACACCGCGCTCGACGCGCGCAATTTCTTTTCTCCCACACGCGGCGCATTCGATCAGAATCAGTTCGGCGGCACGCTCGGCGGACCGTTCCGCAAGAACAAGATCTTTTTCTTCGCGGACTATCAAGGCACGCGACTCACGCAGGGGGTCGACACGGGACAAATCCCGGTGCCCTCCCAACAGGACCAAGCCGGCAATCTTTCCGATATCGCTAGTTCGTTTATGACGGTCGACCAAAACGGTAATCCAACTCCGACGACCGTGAGCGGGCCCTACTGGGCGAGCCTCCTGTCCGGGAAATTGGGATACACCGTGGCCGCGGGTGAGCCTTACTACACGCCGGGATGCACGAGTTCAACGTTATGCGTTTTTCCCAACGCGGTGATCCCGAAGAGCGCATGGTCCGCACCCGCCATGAATCTGCTGAAATACATTCCGCTGCCGAATAATGCGAATGGCACGTTTTCCACTTCGGCGTTCAACGAAAATTTGAGAGACGATAAAGGCGCCTATCGCTTGGACGCCAACACACGATGGGGCTTGCTGTCCGCCTATTATTCGCTCGACGGTTGGTCGCAGAACAATCCGTATCCCGTGGCGCAGGGCGGCGCGAACGTGCCGGGCTTCAACGCGCTTTACACCGGCCGCTCTCAACTGATCGATCTGGGTGACACGAAAACTCTCAGCGCAACTGCCGTGAATGAATTCCATTTCAGCTACATGCGAGACGCAAATGACCTCGGCAAGCCGGTCGGCGGAGTCGGCGTGAGTCTGGCATCGCAAGGATTTGTTGTGGGACAGGGCACCTCCGGAATTGTGCCGCTCTCGCCAAGTACCGAAGGCGTGGAAAGCATGGGCTTTAACAGCTTTACGATCGGATCGAACACGAACGAGCTGAGGCAGGCCAACAACACATTTCAATGGCTCGACAATGTTTCGAAAGTCTTGGGCACGCACACAATCAAATTCGGCGCTGAGTTCCACTACGACCAGGTGAATGTCGACGCGATCGCTCAATTCAATGGCAGCTTCTTGTTCTTTGGCACAGAGACAGGTTCCGACTTCGCGGATTTTCTGCTGGGAATTCCCAGTCAATACAATCAAAGCCAGTTGCAACCCTTCTACGGCCGCAACAAATATGTGGGCCTATATGCGCAAGATAGTTGGCGCGTCACCCGCAGCCTCACGCTGAATTACGGGCTCAGATGGGATCGCATCGAGCCGTGGTATGAGAAGTACAATCAGATTGCGACGTTCGTGCCAGGCCAACAATCGGTAGTTTTCCCGGGCGCCCCTGCGGGAATTCTGTATCCCACTGATCCCGGGGTGCCGCGGACCTTGGCGCCTCCCGGAAGTCGCGATTTCGGACCGCGCATTGGCCTTGCCTACTCGCCCGGCATTTCCGGAAACGGCGTCCTCGCGAAACTTTTGGGTGGACCCAACAAGACCAGTATCCGGGCCAGCTACGGTATGTTTTACAGCGCGATTGAGGCCCTCACGATCGGCGTGATGAGCGCGAATGCGCCCTACGGAACCACTTATACGAGTCCCGCGCCGCCGCTGTTTGCTACGCCGTTCGTCACGGCAGCCAATGGCCAGGATCTGGGCCAGTATTTTCCGGTTACGCTGGCTCCGTTGAATACCAGCGCGACCCATCCCGACGCGAACGTTAATTGGTCGCAATTCGAGCCCATCACGGGGCTGCCGAACTATCCCACCACCAATCGTATTCCTTACACCGAGGAATACATGCTATCGCTCGAGCGCGGATTCGGCGCAAATACGGTGCTCAGCCTGAATTACGTGGGCACTCAAGGTCATCGCCTCCTGGTGCTCGAGGAAGCGAATCCAGGCAATCCTTCGCTCTGTCTGTTCTTGAGCAATCCGGCGAATCTCGCTCCGGGGCAAACCCCCTGCGGCCCGTTCGGCGAAGACAGCGTATACACGACTTCCACGGGCACGGTTTATAACGGCACCAGAGGTCCTTTGGGGTCGAATTTCGGCAGTAATGCCAACCAGGCCACGCTCGGCAATTCCAACTACAACGCCTTGCAAGTCACTCTCCGCCATTCGAGCAAGCATCTCAACGTGTTGGCAGGATACACCTTTAGCAAATCAGAGGACGATGCCTCGAATGTCGGTGAAGAGGTCAATCCGCTCGATCCGGCGCTCAGCGAAGCCCTATCGGCTTTCGATGTCAAACATAACTTTGTAGTGAGTTACACCTACGAAATTCCGCTCGAAAGATTGTTCCGGACCACAAACCGCTGGACAGAGGGCTGGGAGATTTCTGGAATCACCCATTTCAGCAGTGGCCTTCCGGTGACACTCGTGAACTTCGGCGACAATTCGTTGCTTGGCTCCGAGCCGAATGGCATCAACAACTTCGGTGTCGATGAGCCGGATTACGCGGGGGGTACGCTCGATATCAACCATAATCCCCGCAATGGCCGACCCTATTTCAACACGAGCCTATTCACAGAAAATGCCTTGGGAACGCCGGGAACCGCCTCGCGGCGCTTTTTTTACGGCCCCGGAATGGACAACTATGACATGGCGCTCCTCAAGAATCTGCGGCTGACCGAATCGAAATCGCTGCAATTCCGGGTCGAAGCATTCAATATTTTCAACCATGCTCAGTTTTTTGGACCGCAGGCCGTCGACGGAAACATCGGCAGTTCGACATTCGGCCAGGTGATCAGCGCGGCTCCGCCACGACTGGTCCAATTGGGCGCCAAATTCCTTTTCTAACGAGACATATGCGCCAAATCGGAGCTCCCGCTTAGTGACAAGCTTTATACACAATATTACACTCCAAATCCGAGGTGTATACTAATGGTGACACTTAACCGCGCAGCGGGTTACGGCTTTGACTAGGAACTAAATATCTCTTTATCGACAAAACAAGATACATAAATTTGCACCTTCCCGATCCGGGAATCGCGCCCGCAGGGCGTTTCATTCTAACGAGTTGATAAACAAATAATTATGTTGTAGTATACAGCCGCGCTTTACATCTGCGTTTGGAATCCAAGTTGCCCTAATGAACGCGCACGCCTTATTTGGTCTTTTGCTTGCATCACCGGGTTCTTGAACGCATCGGGCTTGTCGGACGACCCAATATTCGATCGGCTGCCGCGCGGCAGCATGGCGCGCACGCGCTAGCTCGATCGTGATTGCGATATCCGGCATATTCTTAGTGTCTTGACAGGCACCAGGCATCCACCTATGGCGACCCACCCATCCGTCCGTCTCCTATTGCTGAGCAAAGATACCGGTCTTATGGAAGCGATTGCCCATGCCCTGGGGAGCGATTTCGAATCACGAAACAGCAACGATATGGGACACGCCAAACCAGACGATTGGCGCAAATGGTGTGAAGTGGCGCTGCTGGATTTGCGCGCTTCGGGCACGGGTGGAAACCAGTCTCTTGCCATCCACTTCATGGACCAGATTCGTGAGTCCGTTTCCCGGCCTCCCATGATCGTCTTCTGCGATGAAGAAGATCGATCCCTGATGTTGCAGGCGATGAAACGCGGCGCCTACGATACCGTTGGCAACCCACCTAACATAGTTAAGCTTCGCCTGATTCTGCAGCAGGCCGCCCAGATGCACCGGGCCGAGGAGGAACTCGAAACGCTTCGCGTTCAGGCGAACGACAGCGGGCGAATGGACGACCTTCTGGGCAGCTCCGGCCCCATGCAGGAACTCTTCGCTCTTTCGCAGAAAATCGCGACCTGTGATGTGAGCGTCCTGATCACCGGCGAGACGGGAACGGGCAAGGAGTTGCTCGCGCGCGCCATTCATCGGATCAGCCAGCGAGCCGCGCGCCCCCTGGTGGCATTCTCATGCGCCAATCTTCCCGAGACCCTGATCGAAGATGAACTCTTCGGCCACGAAAAAGGAGCGTTCACCGGCGCCTTGACGAGCCGCCGCGGCCGCCTGGAAATGGCGGAACATGGAACATTGTTCCTGGACGAAATCGGCGATCTGAGCATGTCTCTACAACCGAAATTGTTGCGCGTATTGCAGGAACGCAGCTTCGAGCGGCTGGGAAGCAGCGCCACGACGAGCGTCAACATTCGCGTGATCAGCGCCTCAAATCGGAATCTCACCGAACTGGTGCAGCAGGGTAGATTTCGCGAGGATCTGTACTATCGCATTAACGTCGTGCAGATGCATATCCCTCCTCTGCGCGAGCGCCAGGAAGATATTCCACTGCTCGCAAATCACTTCCTGCAACTTTCGGCGCGTCAATTCAACAGGAAGGCAACCGCGTTTTCGCAGCCCGCTCTGCGCAGCCTTGAAGAGTACGGGTGGCCCGGCAACGTCAGGGAACTCGAAAACGCCGTAAAGCGCGCAGTCGTTCTGGTCGACGGGGAAACTGTGGAGCTCTGGCATTTGCCCGCCACGGTGTTGCCCGCCAGCGAAGGTCCCGCAATGGCGCGTTCCTACGAAGAAGAGGTGCGCCAATTCAAGCGCCGGCTCATCTTTCGCACGTTGCGGGAATGCGGCTGGCAAAAAGCGGAAACCGCGCGCGCCTTGGGCATCGCCCGCGGCTATTTGCATCGCCTGATCAACCAGCTTGATATCCGCCAAAAGAACGCCGAGATCCGCGACACCCAGACTTCTTCGACGGAGACGCAAGCCCAAAAGACAGCGTGAAACACCCAGTGGGCGCAGCACATCGCACTCCGCTGGCGTCAGCGCGGCGAAATCCTCGAATGGCGTGTGTCTTGTGACCGCACACTTTCCGCCCGTAACGGAGCCTAAGCGAAGGTGATGAGCGAACTGGACACACCAACGCACGCGCGCGCAGAAACGAAAGCCTTTTCGCTCCACTCCGTTTCAACCATTCCCGCGCCACGGCTTGCGTCCCCCGCACCCTCAGCGTCCTTAGGATACCTACAGAAAATATTCTCCTTTCCAGCGTTGCTTGGCTCACTGCTAGTCGGAGGAACATTTGCCGTCGCAAGACACTTTGTAGTCGACCCGGACCTCTGGTGGCACATCAAGGTCGGCGAATCTATCCTTGCGACCCATCACTGGCCGGTAACGGATCCGTTTTCGTTTACCGTGTTCGGCCAGCCATGGCAGGCCTACGAATGGCTGGGCGATGTCGCGTTGGCGGGAGCCTGGCGTTTCGGAGGCTATCGCGGACTGGACGCACTCTTAATCGTTCTAGGCTCGGCAATTATGCTCGCGCTCTACGGTCTCGCCACTCTTCGTGCGGAAAATTGCAAGGCGGGATTTGCGGCGGCGGCCGCGCTGTTCATTCTGGCTTCCGCATCGTTTTCCTTACGCCCTCAGATGTTTGGCTATCTATTTCTGATCTGTACCCTTGTCATTCTCGAACGTTTTCGTCAGGGCAGGCCGGGTTCACTATGGTTCCTGCCCGTCCTGATGCTTCTCTGGGTGAATGCTCACGGTTCCTGGATCATAGGACTCGGCACAATCTTCGTGTATTGGATGGCCGGCCTCGTGGCATTTCGTGTTGGCAATCTCGAAGCGCGCGCGTGGACGCCCACAGAACGGCGAAACATCTCTCTCTCATTTCTCGGGTGTGTTTGCGCGGTTCCCTTCACGCCCTACGGCGTGCGTTTGGCTGCGTCTCCGATCGAATTTGCTTTCTCGCTGCCGCTAAACGTCTCAAATATTCAGGAGTGGCGGCCCATGGCATTCGATCTCTGGGGCGGTAAATGGTTTCTGGCTCTTATCATTGCGTTCATCGCGGTGCAGGTGGCGATGCGTTTCACATGGCGCCTTGAGGAATTGACGCTATTCCTCGCGGGCATTATCGCGGCCTGTATTCACCTTCGATTTATCCTGGTCTTCGTTCCGTTTTCTGCGCCGATACTTGCCGTAATTTTCGCGCGGTGGGCGCCGGCGTACGAGCGGCGCAAAGATAAATTTGCACTGAATGCCGTGTTGATCGCGATTGTCACAGCTTTGGTGATTGGATATTTCCCATCGACGGCACAGTTGGAGGCCAGGGTCGCCGAGCATTACCCGGTCGCGGCGGTTCACTACCTCCAGCAGCATGCCGTTCCCGAACCGATGTACAACACCTATGGCTATGGCGGCTATCTCGTTTGGACCCGCGGTCCTCTCCACAAGGTTTTTATCGATGGGCGTGCCGATGTCTACGAGCGCGGCGGTCTGTTTGCGGACTATCTCGATATCGCTGACATCAAACCCGATGCGCTGATCCTCCTGCGGAACTATGGAATTCAGTCTTGTTTGGTCGAACGTGACGAACCCGTGGCAACTCTTCTCGCCGCATCTCCGGACTGGCGCCGCATCTATTCCGACAACTTGAGCGCACTGTTCGTCAGGTCGCCAGCGACAAGATCTTCTGCAATCACTCCGGACAGATTATCGCCACGATAACGATTCAGTGAACCTTCATGAGCCTCCGGCGCTTTCAACCGCGTTCGAGTCGCGCGCACTGTGTCACCGATTCGCCTGTTACGCGCCGCCGCGTGCGCTCAGGATATGACACTTCCAAAATTCGCCTCTGGCACCGCGCGGACGTTCGTTGAAACTGCTGCCGCAACCCCTTCCGCTTCAATGCTCCACCGGAATTGCGAATTAGGCCCAGCATTGGCGACTCAAGTGCCTTTCTACTCTGCGGGAACTAAGGTGGCGTCCATTTTCGTGCCGCCGAGACTAGAGCACTGAGAGGAAAAACATGAAGAATCTCTTGAAGCGGCTGTGGTTTGAGACAGAGGGTCAGGACCTGACGGAGTATGCGCTGCTCGTGGCCCTGGTCGGTCTTGGTGCCACAACCGCCATGAACGGCCTTGCCACCGGGATCAACACCGCGTTTTCGCTGGCGGCTTCCAACTTGGCGAAGGCAGCCGGGGGAAGTTAGTCGAACCATTTCATCCGGACGGGATGAAGACAAGGTTACTGGCCGCTTCGGAGGACGCCAACTTCTTAGCGGCCAGCGACCAGTTGTCGCTGCCTCCAGGCCCAAGCCATGTTCTCGCATTGAAATTTCGCGCTCACAGAACTTCGAAACGCGGCTGTCCCGGCGCAGAACGCATAGGATTCCGATGAACGCACAGCAAATGGTTTGGGTGTCGGCGCTCGCATTTACGTTTCTGGCCGCTTGGTTGGATTGGCGCACGCGCCTGATTCCGAATTGGCTGACGATGTCCGGCATTATTTTTGGAATCATGCTCCATCTCTGGAAGGCCGGATGGCACGGGGCGGTGATGTCCGTCGAAGGAATGCTGCTGGCGCTCGCGTTGCTGCTCCCCTTGGTTATGCTGCGCGCGCTGGGCGCCGGAGATTGGAAGCTGATGGGCGCGGCGGGCGCGCTGCTGGGACCCGGGATGCTGATTCTTGTTCTGCTCGCGAGCATTCTTGTTTCGGGCGCGATGGCCGCTGCGCGAATGGTCGGTTCGCGGCGCGTGAAGGCGACGATTCGAAACATGGTCACACTGATCCGGGGATTCGCTTTGCTCGGATTGAGGCCGAACCCGGAAATATCGCTCGACAATCCCGAGCTCATGAAACTGCCCTTCGGAGTGGCCGCGGCGGCCGGCACGTTAATTTGCTTCCTCGTAGCGCGGTGGGGCCGATGAAGAAGTCGCCAAGGAGATTGCGCTCATGAATCGGAATCGTTTGTTCATCGGTCTCGCGACGGCGGCGGTTCTTGCGCTGGTGCTGAGCATTTTCGTTTATCGCGAGTTCAAGCGCATCGCCTCCGTATCGGCGTCAGATTCCATGCGAACCATCGTCGTCGCCGCCGAGCCTCTGGATCTCGGCACGCGCCTTGATGCCTCCATGTTGCGGACGATTCCGTGGCCTTCGGACGCGCCGGTCACCGGCATGTTCACGAAGATTCAGGATTGCGTGAACCACGCTCTGATCACTCCGGTCGCCGAGAACGAACCCATTCTGGCGCGCAAGCTCGCTTCGACAGATTCCGGCGCGGGTCTCCCCGCCACTATTCCGCCGGGGATGAGGGGGCTGTCCGTCGCTGTCAACAACGTGATCGGCGTAGCCGGCTTTGTCACGCCGGGAACGAAGGTGGACGTTCTGGTCACGGGCGCAATCATTGCCGCAAACGGCAGCGCGGGCCCGACGATTACGCGGACAATCCTGGAAAATGTGAGAGTGCTGGCCGCCGGCCAGAAAATTCAACAGGATCGCGATGGCAAACCCGAAATCGTGCCGGTGATCACGCTTCTGGTATCGCCGGAGCACGCCGCGATACTGGCGATGGCCAGTTCTGAAGGCAAAATTCAGCTAGCCCTTCGCAATACAGTGGACACTAGACTGGTGAATCCAGCTCCGGTGTCTCAAGTTTCTCTTTTTGCCGGCGCGAACTCACCGGCCCCGTCAAAACCTTCCCGCAGACCGCTGCGCGTCACTCCGCCCCCGCCCGCGCCCTATACCGTCGAAGTGATCAATGGAACCACGCGCGAAATGAAGAGCTTTCCGAATGATTAGCAAGCAACATGGCGACGATGTTTCAGAACGTTGCCGATTGGCGACCGTCTTCCATGCGGGCATCGCCGTTGCTCTACTTCTGCTTGCCGCCATCACGGCGGTTGCGCGCCCGCGGTCGCCTTCCTCCGCGGCAACTGGCTCGCGCACGCCGGTTGGCCGGGTTGCGACAATACCGGCATCTGGTGCGACGCCAGCGGCTGCGGCGCCAGCGACCTCCGCGAGCCAGGGCGCCGAGTCCACAACCGCGAACGTTTCTTCGCTCCATCTGCTGGTGGGCCAATCGCGGATCATCACGACCGCGGCCAAAATCAAGCGCGTCTCGCTGGCCGATCCTACGCTTGCCGAAGCGATCGTGGTTAGCCCGTATCAACTGATGCTGAACGGGAAAGCTCCCGGAGACGTTTCGCTCGTCATCTGGGATGAATCCGATCGCAGCCAACAGTTCGACGTATCTGTGGAAATCGACGTCGCAAGTCTGCGGCAGGAACTTCGCGACGCATTCCCCGCCGAGTCCGTTCAAATCGAAGCCACGAAGGGTACGGTGATCGTCTTGGGGAAAATTTCGTCGTCCGCGGTGGAGGAAAAAATCTTGGAAGTCGTCAAGGGCAGCGCGGACAAAGTTGTCGACTTGATGCAGGTGCCGACGCCTGAGACTGGTGAAGTTTTGCTTCAGGTGAAGTTCGCCGAAGTCGACCGCACGGCGCTCAAGCAGCTCGGCATCAACATCCTGAGTCTGCCGGGCGCTAAGAATGTCGGCTCAATTTCGACCCAGCAGTTCTCGCCAGCGATGATTCAAGGAGCGGTGGGAACACTCGGCGGAGGCTCCGGCAGTTCGACGACGAGCACGACGGGCAACACGACGACGACCACCAGCCCTGCCGGGTCATTCGGTCTAAGCGACCTACTCAACCTCTTCATCTACCGGCAGGACATCAACCTGGCCGCAACGATTCAGGCTCTGCAATCGAATAATTTGCTCCAGATTCTGGCCGAGCCAAACCTACTGACGGAATCTGGAAAGGACGCAAGCTTTCTGGCGGGCGGCGAATTTCCGTTCCCGGTTGTGCAAAGCACAGGCGGAGGTTTTCCCACGATCACCATTCAATTCAAGGAATTTGGCGTGCGTTTGAATTTCACCCCCACCATTACGCCGGACGGATTGATTCATCTGAAGGTGATGCCCGAAGTTAGCGCACTGGACTTCTCGAATGCGCTCACCATCGAAGGTTTCCAGATTCCCGCGCTTTCCACGCGTCGCGTGGAATCGGAGATGGAATTGCGTGACGGCCAAAGCTTCGCCATCGCCGGCTTGATGGACAATCGCGTTACGGAGCAGCTCTCGAAGATACCGGGAATCGGCGACATCCCAATCCTCGGAGACCTTTTCAAAAGTAAATCTTTGCAGAAATCCGATGACGAATTGCTGATCGTGGTCACGCCACGAATCATGCATCCGCTTGCGGATACCACCGTTCCGCCCGGTCCGGTCTTTCCGCAACCGTTCCTTCCGCCAGCGACGCCGAATCCCGCGGCGCTACCGGATGCACCGACCCCGCGCCCGAATTAGGAGGATGAACGTGTCGTCGCTTCTGAAAATGCATTTGCCTGATCGGGAAGCATGTACGCGTTCGCGACGATCATTTCCTGCGGCGCATCTCGAGTACCGGCCCGAAAGGATTGTCGCGCCATGCTGACGGCAGGAATCGCGAGCGGCGACAAGTCCGGTTCGGCGCAATTGCTCGCCGGCTTGCAGCAAACGGGCATGGTCAGTTCGGTGAAAGAATGGGCAATCCCTGCCGAATCGCTTCCTGAGCCAGGCGAAATCATTCCCGACATTGTGCTTCTGGATCTGGGCCGCGAGCCCGAGCCTTACTTCGCATTCGCCGCGCATCTTCGGCGCATTCAACCCGCCGTGCGATTGGTCGCTTGTTCCGCCGGCCCCGCCCCAAATCAACAGCTCTTGCTCGAAGCCATGCGCAGCGGCGCCCAGGATTTTATTTCTAAGCCCGTGTCGCCCGAGTCGCTCCGTGAGATTCTGACCCGGCTTCAGATGGATGCTCAACCGCTTGAGCGCCACGGCAGCGACAAACTGATCGTCGTGATGGGCGCAAAGGGCGGCGTGGGCGCGACGACAGTCGCCGTGAATCTCAGCGTTTATCTCTGCACCGTGGCGCAGAAACGCACGGTGCTGCTCGATCTCGCGCGCCCGCTTGGAAATGCGCACCTCCTTCTCGATGTAAAGCCTCGCTTTGGCGTCCGCGACGCTTTCGAAAATCTCAATCGGCTGGACACACATCTCCTCGGCGGCCTGTTGACTCACCATCATTCGAAGTTGGAGTTCCTGGCGGGTACTTTGCACCCGGAGGGTTGGAAAGATATTCCGGTCGCGTCCCTGCAACGCGTCGTCAACGTCGCGCAAGCGGGTTTCGATATCGCCGTCGCGGATGTAGGGACGCAATTCTCTCCGGAATGGAACGCCGTGCTGCAAGACGCGCTGATGATCCTGTTAGTGGCGGAGTCCAACGTGCCGTCGCTTTGGAACCTCGAACGTCGCACCCAGGCCTTGATGGCGTTTGGGATTGGACCCGAAAGAATTCGCGTCGTCATCAATCGCTGGCACAAAGCTGACGAGGACGCCCTGAAATCCATCGAGAAGGACATCAAGTTGCCGGTCTTCGCGTATCTACCCAATGACTTTGAAGGGGCTAGCAGCGCCACCAATCAGGGGACGCCGTTGAACGGGAGCCACTCGAGCGCGCTGAGCGCGCGTTATCGCGAGTTGGCGGCCCGCCTGGTGGGCATTGAAGCGGCCGCGATTCCGAAGCGAAGCAGCCTAAGCGGAATTTTCACATTCGGAGCAAAAAGGTAATCGTCTATGTCCACGTCTCCTATTTCGTCGGCACGCACGGATTTTAACGCCGTGAAAATCGCGATTCACCGCAAGCTCATCCAGAAATTGAATCTCGACCGCCTCAAGGAAATTCGACGCGAGGACGTGCGGCACGAGATGGCCCAGATTCTCGAGAGCCTCGTCGTGGGCGAATCCACGCCGATGACGCTCGAAGAGCGAGAGCGCCTCTCTGCGGAAGTCCTTGACGAAGTCTTCGGCCTCGGTCCGCTCGAGCCGCTTCTGAACGATCCCACCGTCTCCGACATCCTGGTGAATACTCACAAGCGTGTGTATGTCG
>JBAQYV010000025.1:0-24398 GCA_049790315.1 Candidatus Acidiferrales bacterium
GCGATTTTGACGCCGTTTGGCGCGGCAAGTTGCTGATTGCGATCGAGCGAGGCGTGCAATCGCGCGTGAGTGGGCTTTCCATTTTCCCAGGTGAGATCGACTTCCAATCCGCGGCGCGCGAGCAGGCCTCGGAAGAAACCATTGGGCCACGCGGCCGGGAGGGCAGGAAGAAAACGCACGACTCCTCCGTGGCTTTGCAGCAACATTTCCATGATGCCGGCGGCGCCTCCGAAATTTCCGTCGATCTGGTAATACGAAGTGGGTTTTATTCCGCAGACATCGAAGAGATTGTGCAGCGTGGAGAGACGCAACAGAGCGAGCACGCTTTGATAGGCTTGTTCGCCATCTTCGAGACGCGCCCAACAATTTATGATCCACGCGCGGCTCCAGCCGGTGCTGCCGCCGCCATGGGATAGGCGGCGTTCTAAAGTTTTGCGCGCGGCCTGCGCCAAATCCGGCGTTGCGCGAAGCGTGATTTGATCGTCGGGGTAGAGCGCCCACAAGTGGGAGATGTGGCGATGGCCGGGCTCTTGCTCCGGATAATCTTGCGGCCATTCCTGGAGCGTACCGAGCGCGGTAATTTTGAACGGCGGAAGTTTTTTCATCGCCGATTGAATTCGTGCGCGCAATTCTTCATCGGTGTTCAGGATTTGGCTGGCCTCAAGGGCGCGTGTGAACACAGCGCGCGTGATTTCGATGTCCATCGTGGGACCCATGCAAAGAGAGGCCGGAGTGCCATCCGGGAGGAGATATCGATTTTCCGGGGAAAGCGACGGGCCGGTGACGAGAAAACCTTCAGGCGACTCCACTAAATAATCCAAAAGGAATAGAGCGATTTCGCGCAGGATGGGGTACGCGCGATGCGCCAGAAAATTCGTATCGCCGCTGTATTCGTACGCGGTCCACAGATGCGTCGACAACCATGCAGCGCCCATGGGCCAGATGCCGGACGGAACGCCGTCAATCGGAACGGCGTCGCCCCAAATGTCGGTGTTGTGGTGGGCGACGAAGCCGCGCGATTCGTAATATTTTTGCGCCGTGACTGCGCCGGGCGCGCGCATGGAATCGATCAGATCGAAGAGCGGAAGTTGTAGCTCGGCGAGATTGGCGGGATTGACGAGCCAGTAGTTCATTTCGGTGTTGATGTTGATCGTGTATTTGCTGCCCCACGGAGGATTGAGGCGATCGTTCCAGATTCCTTGCAAATTGGCGGCCATGGTTCCGGGGCGGCTGCTGCCAATCAGCAGATAACGCGCGAACTGGAAATATATTTCCAGCAAATGCTGATCTTCGGCGCCCTCTTTCATGCGCTGCACGCGTTCGTCCGTGGGGATATCGCGATTCGGATCGGGCTGGTTGGTTAGCTTCACTTCTACGCGATCGAAGAATTCGCGATGATCGGTGATGTGGCGCTGGCGGAGTTCGGCATACGATTTCGTTTTCGCCGCAGACAGTGCGTGTTGGCAGGCTTCTTCGAGATCGCTCGTGTAGTGGCGGCTCGTGGCTGCGATCAATATTGTAACGGCGCCGGCACCGGCAATCTGCAGACTGCCGTCACTCGCTTTGATCGTGCCGCCTTCGTTGAGCGCCAGCACTTCCGCACGGAAGGCGATGCCAACATTGCGCTCTGTCGTGGCGGGATCGCCGGCGACTGGAGGCAATGCTTCGCCGGTCATCACGAGGCGGTTCGGCGAGACCGCAATTGTCTGGCTGTTGGCTGGACGATCGAGCGCGACAGCGAACGAAAGTGTTCCTTGCGCCGCAGATTCAAGGCGCACGACCAAGACGTTGTCAGGCGCGGAGCTGAAGATTTCGCGGCGATGATCAACGTTGTTGACACGATATCGAACTCCGACAATTCCGGTCTGAAGATCGAGGTCGCGCATGTAGTCGCCGGGACTCTCTACGGCGCCGAAATCGAGCCATAAATCTCCAAGTGTTTCGTACAACGGAAGGCGGCGCGGAATAGCGAGCATATCGGCGGCAGCGAGGGCTTCGGCCTCTTTTACTTTGCCCGCAAACAAAAGGCGCCTAATTTCCGGCACGGCGGCAGCAGCGGCGGGATTGTTGCGATCGCGCTGCTCGCCGTCCCACACGCCGTCATGATTGAGCTGGATGTGCTCGCGTGCGGAAGCGCCGAAGATCATCGCGCCCAAGCTGCCGTTGCCTACGGGCAAGGCTTCGACCCAGGCTTGCGCCGGCTGGCGGAAAAATAACCTGTACGCCGCAGGCGGCGCCATTTGCGCGGAGGCAAAGCGTTCTTTCCATAGCGACGCCTGCGACAAAAACGTCGCCGCCACGGCCGAATCGCGCAAAAACTTGCGGCGAGTGAGTCCGGTGGATGATTTCTTCATGAATCGGGTCCTTGATGATTCAAGGTTTCAGAAACTCCAGAGCATCGCGCTGTGTGCCGAAACCGCAATGCGATTCGATGCGTGCCGGGGCGGTTCGCCGGCTTGCAGCGCGACATCTTGCGTGCTTTCGAGAGAAGGGCCCGTCAAACTCCAAACCTTTTGATTCTTCGGATTCTTTTTGAAGATGGATTTGTCTAGCGACACGGTCGCATTCTCAGCTCCTTTGTCGATGAGCGCGACGCGCAGGGCGCCGTCTTTTTCCGCGGCGTAGACCGTGAGGTGATCGGTGGCATTGATCAGCGCAGATTTCACCAGCGTGCTGCCCGCAAACATTTCAGCGAATTGCATTCCATAAAATTCGGGGCGCCGCGTGAAGCCGTGGCGCAGGTCGCCCGCGATTGGAGTGTAATAGCCGTTGCCGCCGCCATGTAGATTCACTCCAGCGCAGCCTGCTTGGGCAAACTGCAACATCATATCGGCGGCCCAAAGCGCGGAGCCCAGCGTGTCGCTGATGCCGGGCTTGCCGCCATCCCAACAGGAATTGCCTTCGGTCATGCGATAGGGAATGCCGGCCGCACGGGACGCTTGCATCACCTTATTTAAATCATCGATTAGCTTCGGATTCGGCGACAACAGACGATCCATCGTGGCGCTCGGGCTTGATGCCGGTCCCTCGGCGTAGTAATGGCCGGTGAGCAGCACCACATCGTCGTGAGGCTGCGCGGCGAATTGCACGACCCAATCCATGTGATTTGAAACGTCCGGTCCCGCGAAACGAGCCTGAGGAACGCGCTTCGCGATTGCGTCGTGAAATTGTTTCCACAGAACGCTGTAATCCTGAAATCCCCAGCTTGCGGGGAAGTAGCGGTTGCGCCAAGCATCCGGTTCATTGCCGATCTGGAAGGCGACGAGGCGTGGTCCGATCGTTCGCTGCACAAATTCGGCTTCTGCTGCCGCATCTTCCGGAGTGCCGCGCGCGGCTTTCAAGCCGTAGAGCAATTGCCAGCCTGTGGCATCGAGAAATGCGCGCAGATTGCGGATCGCTTGCGGAGTGATTGTGAAACTGGATTTTACGGTCCTGCTGGTGTCAGGGCCGAAAGAATCAAACGGCGGTGGCTCGGACGAATCCGTGCTGGACCATTCCGTGAATTCGCTTGTGCCGCCGCCGAGACGCAATATGCCCCGCGATCCGAGCGAACGAACAATTTCGATTAGTTGAACGTTGTCGCCGGAAAAGAAATTCGGATTCGCGAGTTGCGCCGATTCATAACTTAGCCCGGTGAAATTCGAGGGCACGGCGGCTTGAGTGCTTTGGCGATCAATTTCGAGCGAGGAAACCTGCTGGGAGGCGCCTGACTGCGCGGCAAAAAGTTTCGGCGCGACCGCTAAAGCGGTTGCCGAGGTGATGCTCCGAAGAAAGTCGCGACGATTCATGGAAAAAAGACCGAGGTGGAACGCCATTGGTTTCAGAAACCTTTAGTGGAAATCGATCTCCACTGTCGTTGGCGACTGCATGGACGTCAACTTCACCGTGGCCGGCGCCGCGGCACTCTGCTCGACGGGCTTTCCGTTGACGAGAATAGCGGTCACCGTGTTGGTCTGAGTGTCAATCGGGAAGCGAACGGTCACGTTAGATGGATGCGCGGTCGACGAAATATTCGCGAGCATTTTGCCAGCACTTTCGTAGCGCAGTTTGAAGGAGACGGAACCATTAAGATCGACCGGCGCATTCTGCAAAGAGATTTCCTGTCCCACCTGAATCCAGTTTGCCGGAATGCCGGCCATCACGAACAACTCACCATTGCGCTCCTGAAGCAACATGTCGCGGAGCAGATTCACGAGATTGGCATTGCCCCAGGCTTCGGGCATATCGCCGGTGCCTTCCTGGTTCTCTCCTTTTTTTTCTCCGACGCAGGAGCGCGGCTGAGTTTTGTCGACGCGAATTTCTTCCTTCCATACATTTGTGAAGTAGGAATGATTGAGAGCGGCGATCAGCAAATCCACAGTTTTGGGAATGTCGCCACGCAACAGATATGTTTCCGCGACGTTCATCGATTCACCGGGCCACAAACCGCCGGCGCCGAGCCACGCCATGTTGGTTGGCAGGCCCTGCTTTTCGCCGCGTTCCATTCGCGTGAGAAGACCGCTGATCAGCGGATCGTCCGGAGAATAAAGTTGCGTGGGATACACGGCGACGAAAGTCTGAGAATACGGAGCTTCAGGATTCGTGGGCATAGCCGGCAAATACGGCGGCGGTTGCTTCTCGAGGCCGACGGAGCGATCGACGGACGCAAGAATGGCGGCTTTGTAATCAGAATATTCCTTCGTGAGCCATGCGGCATCGTCCTGATGGCCCAATTGGCCGGCGGCATTCAGCGCAACTTTCACGGCGTAGAGCGCGAAGAAATTGTGGGCATAGGCGTGGCCTTCCGGAAGGCCGCTATCGCCGTAAGACCAAGGTAACAATCCATACCAGTACGGTTTTTCTCCGGGCAAGAGTGGCGGGCTCGTCTCGGGGCGGCAACTCCAGGGAATGCTGCGATTGATGGGCTTGGCCGCGGCGGGCAAATCGGATTGATCGAGTTCGGATTCTTCCCGATGATCGGCGATCCAGTGCGCGGCCGCTAACAAATGCGGATAAGCCTGCGCCAGCCATTGGCGATTGCGGGTAAAAAGATAATAGTCCCACACAGCGCCGGCATTGCCGCCCATATTGTCCCAGGCGGGCCAACCCGCGATCGGAGGACCATCCCATTCGCCGTCATTCATCTGAATATGAAATGCATGCTCGATGGATTCTTCAGCGGTGTCAATGTGCCCTGAAATTTCGAGGGCGCGTGCCTGGAAATATTCTCCGCGGCCCCAATATTGAACGTAGCCTGTAGGACCATCGAGCACCCATAGATCGCCGTGTGCGTCACGCTCCGTAAGGATCAAGACATACGCGAGCGAGGAATAAAAAAAATCGTTCAATTCTTTTTCCGGCAGCTCGAAGTGAATTCCGCGGCTCCAGATTGTGTCCCAGGTATTTTGGGAATCGGCCAGCAACGCCGGACCAGATGTTGTTGTCCACGCGGCGGTGGTGGAGCTGCGGGCGTCTTTCGGCAACTTGAGCCACAAGGTCGCGGTGGTCGCGGCGGGAATATTCCAACGGGCCAGCAACGTTAAGCCGTGGTCGGCGGCGTCAAATGTCACCTGCTTCGATTGATCGTTGCCTACATCCACAGTGACGATTTCGTAGCCATTCTCTGTGACTAGCGAATTTTCTTTGACGTGACCGGGAAGATTGGATTGCTTTCCGCTCAACCGGAGATCCACGACGGCTGCCGAGTTTCCCGAATTGGTACACTCGAGGCGAACCACATCGACGGCCTGTGCGCCGGCACTGGCCGCAAAGGCTAACTCCTCCATTTTCAAGTTGTTGGCGCTCAACTGGGTGACGACAAATGGATAGCGGTCCTTATATAAGGATTGGCTCACGACTTTGAAGGGCGCGGCGGGGTTTGCAGACGCGGCCGGAGGCGAAGAAGCATCGAGAACGTCGATGCCAAGTTCGCCGTCAAGTTGATCGGTGAAACCAAAGGGAGAATCGAGTGGCTTGGTCTTCAAATTCCAATGCGACCAGCGCAAGTAACCTTGCTTGGTGACGATTGTCTTGTAGGTTCCCATCGGCAGGCCAATGAGACTTTGCGCGTCCGTATTGGTGAAAGCGTGGGTGATATGAACGGGATCTTCTTGCGCGCGGGCAATTCGCGGCGCCGTAAAGAAAATTGCGGCCGCAATGGCGACACCGGCGACTGAACGAGAGTGCCAACTTTTTCCCGGATGCTTTGCCGCGGACATGAGATTGCGTACCAAGATCATCGACGAAATCTCCCGATCGCTATTTCCAATTCTATTTCCATTTCAATTTCTATCTCAATGCCTCGTGGTGCGACATGAATCAGCGGGCCGCAGGCGCGGCGATCGTTGAAAGCGTAACGATCTCACCGGGCTGAATGACGACGTCCCGCGCATGCGACGGGTCGGCGGACGAATCCGCATTGTCGAGATACGGATTGGTGCGCTCGATTTGTTGCCACTGGCGCCCTGCCCAATTGATCGACACATGCTGAGCGGTGACGGAGCGATTCAAGATCACGAGTGTCGAGCCGATTTTTCCGTCGTCAAACGCGCTGACCAAGAGATCGGGATTCGTGCTGGCCGCGCTGACGCGCACCATGCCTTTCAAAATGTGGCGGCTGTACGCGCCTAGCACGCGCAACTCGTAACTGGATTCGGCGGGAACGTTATCATGAGAATGATCGGGCACCAGCAGCGATCGAGAAGCGCCGAAGGTTGGCTGCTCAACGTCAAGAATCAGCCAGCAATAAAGCAACGCGACGGAATCCATGATCGTCAGATTCTTATGGTAGAGCTGGCCGATGCTGAGCGCGACACGGTACGAAGGCATTTGATAACGCGGATCGTTCACGCAGATTTCCGTGGAGATGAACGGCTTGCCTTCGCTTGCGGCATGCATTTGCTCGAGCAAAGCATCATACAAATCGGGATTGGCCATCACCTGCTGGAAGTCATAGACATGACTGGCCGCATAATCGATCGCCTTCCATGCATCGGGATCGAGTTGAAGTTGCTTGGCGCGTTCTACTCCGCCGTAGAGGTAGGAAGCATCCGCCATGTGGATTTTTACGGAGGAAAATCCCGCGGCGTCCAATGCGTTGCGCAGCGTGCGCACCATTTGCGCCGCGATCTCTTGCGGCTCGTCGACTTCATTCTGGATGCCGACAATTTCGGGCGGCGCACCGGTGCGCTCCTTCGCCAGTTTGCAATAGGTCACTACGGCGCGCGCGTATTCTTCGGGGTTTGCCGCGCGAGGCCACACCTTGCCGGATGAATCCGTGAAACTCTTCGTCGCCCACTCCGGTAGATTCCACATCTCGTAAATCACGCTGCCGCCCAATTCGCGGGTCTTGGCGCTGTACGCGAAATCGGAGACTTCGCCGTTGGGGAAATTATCGCCGTAGTAGTGCGGACTGGCGTCGTCCAAATTTTCCAAATTGGACATGTCGGGCTTGAGCCGCGCGCCCATTGGATATTCCCGGTCGATAAGCAAATTATAGGCGCGGAGAATCTCCCAGTAACGCTGCTTACCTTCGGGGCTAAGCTCCGCGTATGCGGGAATGCTTGGGCTGCCGCCGAAACCAAGCATGGTTTGATGTTTTTCATCCGGCATCACGGTCACGGCGGCTTCAGCGACTTGCGGTGGCAACAAGGCTCCGGAAAATATTTCGTGCTGCTCTCTGGGCGCCGTGAGCAAGAGCTGGTGCCTGCTGACGTCAAATAAGCATGTCTGCTGAATCAGAAGTTTTCCGTTTAGCAACACTTGTACGGCGAGGTGCGAATCCAGGATCACCGTCAGTTCGCGTGCGTGGCCCTGATAGTTGGTCTCATCCTCTCGCTCAATTTTTTCGGGATATGCCGTGGACGGAATGGGGCTCGAGTAAAGGCCGTAAGAATCGTAGGCTCGCTGTGTGACGCGCAAAGAATTCGGCGTTAGCTCGACGGTGATTCCCGCCTGCGGTCCGGTGAATATCCAGGAAAGTTTGGAATGCGCGGGGAGATCGCCGTTGAAAGCGAGAGTGCGCGTAAACAGGGCGGGCAACGCATCGTGAAAATAAATGCGCGGCAATTCGGCGGGGCGTCCCCATCCCAGCGCAAGAGGTCCATCGGTGACGAACGTAAAGCTCTGCGCAGCGGTGTCAGAAACCGCCGCTACCGCAGGAATATCCGCCACCGATTGCGCCGATAGGTGGAGCGGCGCGACAGCAAAAAGTAAAACCGACAGCGTGGTTAGGTATTTTCCAAATCTTCGGGACGGCAACATGACGTCTCCCAAGCGCCGCACGGCAATTCCGTAACCGCGCCGGCGAGCGGCGGAGCCAAGCCTGCTCGGCGAGCATTATATAGAACAAGGCGATTTGTGCCCGGGATTTGATCGACAATTACATTTCCTCTCGTTTGACATCCATTCCGCGCGGCTGGTAAGAATGTGCGGCCGACGACGATTTCGCGGCGCGGCCACGGGTCATCTTGGAAAATCGGAAACGGAATCCATGAATCGACGAGAATTACTAAAGCTGGGGGCGGGAGCAGTTTCCGGAATCTATCCCGCGATGGCGGCGCAAGTGAAGCCGGCCGATGAAGCAGGAATGCGCCACCACGATGCGGAGCAATGGGGCACGTTCGAAGCCTCCTTCGACGGTCCGACCACGGGCAATCCGTTTGTCGATGTGACGTTCGGCGCGCGCTTCACGATCGAGAATCGCACGGTGAATGTTCCAGGCTTTTATGACGGCGACGGCGTGTACCGGGTGCGGTTCATGCCTGACGTTACGGGAGACTGGTCGTACGAAACAGCGAGCAACGCCGCGGGCCTGGCCGGAAAAACTGGGAGTTTTCACTGCGTCGCTCCGACAGGCGGGAATCACGGGCCGGTGCAGGTGGCGCACAGTTTTCATTTTCAGCATGCGGATGGGACCCCTTTTTTTCCATTCGGCACAACGTGTTATGCGTGGGCATTTATGGGCGAAGCGCTCG
The DNA here is from genome assembly GCA_049790315.1 of Candidatus Acidiferrales bacterium. Classification (GTDB taxonomy): domain Bacteria; phylum Acidobacteriota; class Terriglobia; order Acidiferrales; family UBA7541; genus DASPOJ01. Next base: position 8,955 of record JBAQYV010000025.1, read on the forward strand.
AAGAACTAACGCTGAAAACCTTGAGCGCCGCGCCGTTCAACAAGGTGCGCATGTGCGTTCTTCCAAAGCCGGTGGACAATGCGCCGCTGTTTGCGCTTCCCTTCGCGCGCCATGCCGACGGAACCAACGATCTGACGCAGTTGAATCCGGCATATTTCCAGCACATCGAAAAGCGCGTACAGAATCTGTTGGAGCTCGGTATCCAGGCCGATCTGATTCTGTTTCATCCCTACGATTCGTGGGGATACAAGTCAATGCCCGCGGAAGCCGACGATCGCTATCTGCGCTATGCGATCGCGCGCTTTTCCGCGTACAGAAATGTTTGGTGGTCCATCGCGAATGAATACGATCTGCTCAAGGATAAGACGCCGTCCGATTGGGATAGATTTTTCCGTATCGTTCAGGAATCGGATCCGTCGCGGCACTTGTGCTCCATTCACTACAGCAACGCGCTCTACGATTATTCTAAAACTTGGGTGACGCACGCGAGTTTGCAGAATTACGCGTTTGACCGCGCAGCGGAATGGCGCGTGGAGTGGAACAAGCCGATCGTCTTCGACGAAATCCAGTACGAAGGAAACATCTCACGCCGATGGGGAAACCTTTCCGCGCAGGAAATGACGCGGCGATTCTGGCTGAGCGCCGTGGCCGGCACGTACGCCACGCACGGTGAAACATATATGAGCGCGCCCGGCGTGCCGGAATTCGCGAACGGCGGCGCGATGCATGGAGACAGCGCGGCACGTATAGGATTTCTGCGGAAAGTGTTGGAAGAATCCACCGCGATCGGTCTTAACCAATATGACGGCACTTATTATCTTTCCGCGGGCGAGCCGGGGCGGCTCTATCTGTACTACTTCGATTATCATCAACCGGCGGAGTACGAGTTTCCGCTTCCTCAGGCTGCGAAGTTCACCGCCGAGATCATCGATCCGTGGGAGATGACGATTGCGCCGGTGGCGGGAACCTTCAGCGGAAACAGCAAATTACAGCTACCGGGAAAACCGTACATGGCGGTGCGGTTCCGTAAGGTCGCTTAGAATCGTTCAATGTTGACATCGTCCACGCTGCCGCGACAATCCGACACGCTCGCGCGGAAGTACCTGCGCCCACTTTTGATTGGCGTCGCACTATTTTTAATTTTGCCTGTCGCGGCGTTCGCCTCGGTCCCGGTGATTACGACGCCGAATGCGACTCCTCGAGAAAAATATGGAGCAGAGCGGCTTGCGGAAGTTCTGCAAAGTATTACGGCGCCGGCGCCGGACGACGCTAAGGTGATCGTGGCGGTTCGCGATTCACCCGTGCTGGCCCACTATCCGCTGGCCCAATTCTGGCCGGGTGCGACGGAAGCATTCTTATTGAAGCGAATCGGCAACACGTGGATCGTGGCGGGCAGCGACCCGTCGGGCGCCCTGTATGGCAGCCTCGAACTGGCCCAGCGCATTGCGAAGGCTGGCGCGCTGCCATTGGAACTGGATTTTGAAGATCATCCCTCGTTGAAATTGCGAGGCACGTGCATCGGCATGCAGAAGACCGAGATCACGTATGAGGGCGCGGAATACGATTATCCGTACACGCCGGAAAATTTTCCTTTTTTCTACGATAAGGCCCAGTGGATTCGCTATCTCGACTTCCTGGTGAACGGCCGGATGAACACGTTGTATTTGTGGAATGGCCATCCGTTCACTTCGCTGCTCAAGCTTCCGCGCTATCCGGAAGCGCAAGAACTTTCCGACGCGCAACTTGAGCGGAACATCGCAATGTTTCGATGGCTCACCGAAGAAGCGGACCGGCGCGGAATCTGGATCGTTCAAGGTTTCTACAATATTCATCTTTCGCACGCGTTCGCCAGAGCGCATGGTGTGCCGTACCACTTATCGCAACCGACGCCTTTGGCCAGCGAGTACACGCGATACGTGATTTCGCAATTCATCCAGCAATATCCCAACGTCGGGCTCTTGATCACGCTCGGGGAGGCGATGGCCCCGCAATATGGCGCGGAGTGGATGAGCCAAACGATTATTCCCGGTGTGAAGGACGGCCTGGCCGCGCTCGGAACAACGACGGAGCCGCCAATTGTGGTTCGCGCACACGCCACCGACATCAAGGCCGTGATGGATGCAAGCCTGCCGCTGTACCACAACATCGACACGATGGAGAAATGGACCGGCGAATCACTGACGTGGACGGATGTGCGCGGCACGATTCGTGAGAAAGACGTGATGCTGGCCGAAATTTCGCCAGTCGATATCTCGAACATACATATTCTGGCCAACCTCGAGCCGTTTCGTTGGGGCGATCCGGATTACATTCGCAAGTGCGTCCTGTCGTTTCAGAAAATCGGGATCAGCGGACTGCATTTGTATCCCTTGCGCTACTGGGACTGGCCGTATTCGGCGGACAACACGCAGCCGCTGTTGCAGCAGATCGACCGCGACTGGATTTGGTACGAGGCATGGGCGCGATACGCATGGAACCCAAATCGCGACGCCGACTCCGAGCACGCGTATTGGGTGCATCGCTTCGCCGAGAAATTCGGCAACGTGCAGGCCGGACAACATTTGCTGGCGGCATATGAACTGTTTGGCGTCTGCGCACCGCGTCTTCTGCCGCGCATCGGCATCACCGAAGGCAACCGCGAGGCATTCTCGCTTGGGCTGCTGATGCCGCAATTGATTGACGCGGACCGCTATCACCCCGAGCCAACGCTATGGACGGGCGACGCGCCCGAAGGCGAACGTCTCGTCGACTACGTGCAACGCGAGTTCGCGCATCAGCCGCACGTGGGCGAAACGCCGATTGGAGTGGCCGATGAAGTTACGGACTCGGCGGCGCAAGCGGTGCAGGAAGCGGCAGCGGCCGGCGCCTACGTGACGCAAAATCGGGCGGAGTACGAACGTATTCTGAATGACGCGCGCTGCATTCACGCGCTGATGCAGTATTACAGAGCGAAGACGCAGGCCGCGGAACTAGTGATGATGTACGGGTACGACCACAATCTCGATCACCTTGCGCAAGCGGAAAAGCTGCTTGCCAGCAGCGTGGATTTCTACCGCACATTGGTGACGCTGACGGATGCGACGTATCGCCAGGCGTGCGCGCTGCTCACTTCGCAACGCCAAATCCCCTTTTCCGGCGCCGACGGAAAATATTCGCACTGGCGCGATGCGCTTCCGGAGTACGAGCGCGAATTGAAGATTTTCCGGGCGCGGCTTGCCTGGCTGCAGAATACGAGCGCCGGCAACGCGGCGACCGCCGCTCTGCCGGCGGTTCAGTTCCACCTGATATCGCAAAATGGCGAAACTTTCAGCGTACAACCTGGAGCCAAACTGTTTACAGATGGCGACGCCGCGATCACCGACGTTGCGCCAGAGCTCGCCGGCCTGACCGGAATCCGCATTTCGCAAGCCGAGGCGCGGAAAGATAGCGTGACATTGCAAGTCGATCTCGATCAACCGGCACAGATTCTTGTGGGCTTTTTCAAGCTCGCATCCGAGAGCCATCCCCCGGCCAATCCCCAACCGGACGCCTGGCAATTGCAAATGTTGAGCGGCGTCACGGCCAGCAAACTTCCCGATCTGACAATCTGGAGCCGACCGCTTCCGGCCGGCAGCGACACAATCGATATCGGCCGCGGACCGTACGTTGTGCTGGGCTTCATCCCCGCGAATGAGCCGGTGGGGCCGGCGGTGTATTTCCCCGCATCAGAACCTGCGCAGCCTCCGAATCTAGATTGGCTTTTTGAAAATTAGGGAGCTCTCTATGCGGACGAACGCACGGGTATTGTCTTTGGGCGTACTGACGGTTGCGATGGTGGGGTTGTCATGTTGTGCGCAGGCGCAGACCGCCGCGCCTCAGACCCAGTCTCCGGGCCAACCCACTTTGCAGGCGCCGGAACAGCCAAATGTTCTGCCGGTTCCTAAACCCTGCGCCATTCTTGAAGCTCACGTCGGCGTGCGCGATCCGGATGTGCGTCGCAACGAACACGCAACAATCGACACGCAGCGAATTCAATACGCGCTGAGCGAGTGCGCTCCGGGGCGGGCTGTGGTCCTGGAAGCGGAGGGCGACAAGAATGCGTTTCTTTCCGCGCCGCTGATCGTGCCGCGCGGCGTTACTTTATTTGTGGACGAGGGAGTGACGCTTCTGGCGTCGCGCAATCCGCGCGACTACGACGTATCGCCATCGAGCTGCGGCGCCGCGAAGACCGATGCCGTTCAGTGCAAGCCATTCGTGTTCAGCTACCAGGCGGCTTACAGCGCGATCATGGGCGCGGGGACGATCGATGGCCAAGGGGGAACCACACTGGGGTTGGGGATCGAGGAGCCGACGTGGTGGCAACTTCAGCAGTCCGCGCAGAAAAAAGGTCACAGCATCAGCGTGCCCGATCTCGTCTCCGATTATGAATCGCAAGGTTTTCAAGTTGTCGGCGTGACGTTGCGAAATGCGGCCGGCGCGCATCTAGCGATTTACAAGACGATTGGATTTGTGGCTTCGAAAATCGTGATCGACTCGCCGGCGCATTCCGCCGCCGGACCGGGAATCGTGCTCAGCAATGCAGTGAATGCGAAAATCGATGGCGCGTGGATCACCACTCCGGCCGAGGCCATTTCGCTCAAGGCCAGCATTCTCGGTCCCACGTCACACGCGAATCTTCATGACATACACATTTACGGCGGCCGAGGGATCGTCGCGGGTGACGCGCGCTATGGCGATGTGAACGACATCGAAATTGATAGTGCGGTGTTGGATGGCATGCAGGATGGTCTGACTCTGCAACTCGCCGGATCGGACGGCGCGCAGATGCACGGCGTTCACTTCCATAACATTTGCATGGCTGGCACGGCGAGACCGCTGCGGGCCCTCGACGCGAACGGCCAAACAAGCGCCTCTATTCCCGCCGCAAACGCGGTTCAATTCGAGAATGTTTCCGTCGCCGGCAAAGGTGTGCTCGGTGACGACGGATTGAAGCGTGGGCCGGCGGCGAGTTGCGGCGATCTTCGTTGGTTCCACGCGCCCCCCGGTCCACAATTCGCGATGTTCTCGGAAAAAGATTTGCCAATGCAAGGCACGAAACGATCGCTCGTTGTGGCACAGGACGGAAGCGGTGACTTCCGTTCGGTGCAAAGCGCGGTCGATGCGCTGCCGGAAAACGGCGGGGACATCACGATCAAGCCCGGCACGTACCGTGAAGTCGTGACGATTCGCAAATCGCACGTTTACATGAGCGGGGATCCCGCCGATCCGGCGGCGGTGACAATTGTCTATGGCAACGGCGCGCCAAAATCCGGCGGCACGTTCAATACCGCGACCGTTTTCGTTGAAGCCGACAATGTTTCGCTCGATCACATGACCATCACGAACGGTTTTACGCCAGGAGGGGGGCACGGTCAGGCCGTCGCCCTAGCTGTGAACGGCGATCGCGACACCTTCCGATTTATACGTTTCCACGGGAATCAGGACACGTTGTTTGCCGCGAGCAAATATTGCTATGGCGACTATGGACCGTGCGTTGCCGCGCGGCAGTATTTTGCCGACTGCTTTATCGACGGCAACATCGACTTCATCTTCGGCGATAGCGTGGCCGTTTTTGAGCGTTGCGAACTTCACGGCAATGCGCCCGGCAACGTGATGTTCACCGCGCAGGACAAACATTCCACAGACCAGGAAAGCGGTTACGTTTTCGATCACTGCACGCTGACGGCGGATCCACGCACACAGGGAATCGTGGCGCTTGGCCGACCGTGGAGACCGCACGCCTCAGTCGTGTATCTGCACACTCGCATCGACGCAAACGTAATCCCCGCGGGATGGGAGGAATGGCCGCGATTCGGTGTTCCTAGCTTGCCCGTGGCCTACTACGCCGAATTCGATTCCACGGGGCCCGGCGCCGATCCCACCGCTCGCGAAAAGTATTCGCACCAATTGACGGCGGCGGAAGCGGACCGCTTCTCACCCGCGCTGGTTCTGGCCGGAAAAGACGGATGGAATCCGACAGGACAATAAATAACTGTCAGCGCTGCGCTCCGGGCGCAGGCGCTGCGGGAGCGGAAGCGGGAGCCGTCGTTGAAGCTGAATGATAAGCGGAAAGTCGAACCGCCTCTTTGTTCGTAATCTTCAGGAAGCTGCCATGTTTGCAGTTCTCGGGAAAGCCGATCTGGTCGTCGATGCTTTTCCAATGAACCCAATCTTTGCTCGCAACTCCTTCATACTGCCGGCGCGGGAATCGATAATGATCGTAGTAGACGATGTATTCATTGCCGACGCGAATCGCCGAAGGACCTTCGGACCATGACTCAGTGATCGGCTCATGGATATTGGACCACGGTCCTTCAAGTGTCGGCCCCGTGGCATATCGAATTTGATAGCGCAATGGATCAACTGTCTGATCTTTGAAAATAAAATAATATTGGCCGCGGCCGTGAAAAATGGTGGCATCGATCACCACGTAGCCAGGATCGAAAAAGAGCGACGGCTTGGAAAATGTGTTGAAATCAGGCGTCAGCGAAGAATAGATCCGATTGCCGGGGCCCGGTTCGCCGACATTGCTGGACCACACGATCAACCACTGTTTGTTTTTGGCATCCCAGTAAGTCTCCGGCGCCCACACGTTACTCGTTCCCGGAACGTCCTGCATGATCGGAATCTGTTTCTGTGGAGACCAGCGCAGAAGGTCCGGCGATTCCGCGTAACCAAGGGACGTGCCATGCCAGCCCCAAGTCCAAACCATCCGAAAATGATTGTGCGGATCGCGCGTTAGAAAAACGTCGCGCATCAATTCGCCGGGCTTATCGGGCTTCACCCACGGTTGCCCATCGTTGAGAGGAGTCCAGTGATAGCCATCGCGACTCAGAGCGAGGTAGATTCCCTGATCGCCGGGCTCCTTGAAATAGGCGAACAGGTAGGCGCCGTTCGCAAGCGCGGTCTGTGCGAGCAGCAAAAAGCAAATCGAGACGAGCGCGCATTTTGTCAATCCACGCAGCGATTCCATTATTCCTCTTCGCCAGATGGCACGTCGACAATCGAGATTCTTCAGAACTTCACATCCATCAATGTTTTACCGGTCCAAGTGGATTGCGCCGTGCGATGGCCGGCTTTATCAAACTCGCTCCAGGTCCACGTGTTATTCGGTCCGTAGATTTTCTCCCAAGCCTTCGTGCCATCTTCGCGGAAGAATCGCTCCACGCCTTTTTTTCGGCCAAGATGATAGTTCAAGGTCCACTGTACGCGGCCGTTCGGGTAGTAAAAAGTTTCATTCCCCTCAAGCAAGACTTCGCCGTTGTTGGCGCGCCCGTCGCTCCAATCGGCCTTGAGCTTTCCATCGGCGTAGCGTTCGATGTGTCGCGAGACATGGGCGATGCTGGTGGCATGGGTTGTTGTGGTGGCATCCGCGGCGGCATTCAAAATCCACGCTTCGTTCAATTCGATTTCATAATTCGGGTGATTCTTGGATGTCACGATATGGATGATTCCGTTTTTTCCTTGAGTCGCCGTCACATATCCGACGGTGAGAACTTCAGGCAGGCGCTTCATCTGCCAGGTTTTCCCGTCGTCGCCGCTGAGCGCGACGTAGGCGCCGTCCTGGTGAACATGTTTGCTGTGGTTCGGATTGTAGTCGGCGACAAAAAACAGTTTTCCCGACGCCAGGCGAATCACGCTGGGTCGCTCGCCGCTATCGAGTGGATCGAACGGAGTCTTCACGACGTTATAAGTTTTGCCGCCATCCTGGCTGATCGCCAGCGGCATGCGGCCATCAACCTCAGAGTTCTTGCCGCCGAATCCCAGAAGATCGCCGTGGGTGCTCAACACAAGGGTAGTGTGCCGGCCGGCGGTGCGGCCACCGGTGTCGTACCAAGTCTTGCCGTCGTCGTGCGTCGCCCAGATCGCCGACATCGCGCCTTTTCCCGTGGCATCCGTGGGCAGATAAATTGTTTCATCTGGGGCGCGCACGACACTATTGATCGGTTGCGAAACGTATTTCCCGACAGAGCCCACGAGATTGGGGAATTGCACCGGCGACCAACTCGCGGCGTCATCCGCGGAGGTCATGTACGCGAACGGCGCGGCTCCCATCAGGCGCGGCTGCCCCCAGAAAAGCCAGATCCGGCCCGAATCGTTCCAGATCACCGGCGCGGCATTCGCCGCGTCCGCGAAATACGGCCACGGTTCCGGCATGTCCCAATCTTCGCTGCCGCGGCGGCGGCGCATGATCAAGATGGTTTGGTCGGGATCGTCCTCGTCCACGGGCGCGTTGTAGTAAGCCGCAAGCAAGTCGCCGTTGGGAAGTTCCTGCACCGCGCTGTTGTGATATTGCATGCCCAAACCGCGCGCCAATCCGACCCGCCAGCCAATCTCAGGCATTGAACGGCCCTGCAAATCGGGAAATAAGACGCGCGTGTGAAAGTACGGATTCGCCGGATCGGGACCATCGTGTAAATCGACCGGGCTCTGCTTCACGGCAGTCTCGAAAAACGGAGTAATCGCAGGCCAAGGTTTCGACGCGGGCATCGCCGCTTGCACCACACGGAAACCGATGTTTCCTCCACCGCGCGGTACGAACGTGGGAGCCATGCTTGCTCGATTGCTTGAGCGCGCAAAATATGGAGCGAGTGCGGGCAGCGTCTGCCCCAACTTGTTCTCACGAAAATCCAAGCCGCCGCCACGCACAACCCGCGCGTAACCTGAAGCTGGTCCAACCGGATCGCTCTGCGAGTCAGACGGATAAATCCCGTACCAATCCTGAACCCACTCCGCGACGCCCGTGTTCATGCCGCGTACGCCCCAATTGTTCGCTTCCTCAGGCTTTGGCTGCGCGTCACCGGAAGGAAACGGTGTCGTGGAGCCGGCGCGCGCGGTGTACTCCCACTCCGCTTCGGTAGGAAGCCGATACGGTTTCCCCTCTTTCTTGCTGAGCCACTCGCAGAATGCCTGCGCCTGATCCCAGCTCACACCGGCGACATACGGAGCAAACGCGGAATTGGGCTTGTACTGGGAATCGAACTGTTGGTACTGCGCGATCGTTACTTCGGTCGCGCTAATGGAAAATTCGTGCGTGATGGTAACCCGGTGCGCCGGAGTTTCATCGAAGTCCCCACGCGCTGGGCGATCGGACATCACGCCGGGAATGCCCGCGGTCAGCGATTCCGGCAGCGGCGCCGCGTCCGCTCCCATTTCAAACAAACCCGCGGGAATCGTTTCAAATTGCATTCCGACGGAATTTGTCCAGGAACGATCGGAGCCGCCTTCCCCTCGGATCGCGGCGGAAAGCGCACAGCCCAACATGAGCAGGGCCGCGAACGCGGCCATCCAACGACTCCAATTGGGCTGTGCTTCGCGTGCCGCGCTTCTCATCTTCATCGTCGCCGCAGGTAAAATTTCCTCTCTCAAGTTCGTCAGCGTACCACTTTTCCTTGCCGCTTCAGCACAATCACCCTCAAGGCGCGACAACGCCCGCGGACGCCTTCAGATGCGTATCCGCAAAATTCAGGAACTGTTGCCAGTCGTACGCCGTGACGTCGTGGCCTCCGCTCCGGACGTGATAACCGATCTGGCCGGCAACAGGATGATTGACGGGCGGCCACTGTGTGGTCGGCAAACCATCGGTGCCCAACATCCGATAAACCGGGCCGGCGGCAACCGCAGCGAGGAACTCGCCCTCAGGATCAGCTCCTGCGTTTTCGATCGCGCTCGCGATGTAGACGGGCCGCGGCGCAATCATGGCGATCACGATGTGTTGATCGAATGGAAGCGCGGCGTCGTGTCCGTCGTACTGTTTGAAATTCGCGCAGTACCAGTAAGGAAAATTTGTATTCAACTGCAAAATAGTTTCGCCAACGTCACGGCGAAATAGCTTTGCGCCGCCCGCGCCGGATTCGTTGCTGATCACCATGGCGAAGCGCTGATCCGTGGCGCCGGCCCAGAGCGCCGCCTTGCCCAGGCGCGACCACCCGAAAACGGCGACCCTCGCTGCGTCCACATCCGCGTCAGTCTGCAAATAATCCATCACGCGGCTCAGCGCCCAGGCCCACGCGCCTATCGTGGAGAAATTGTCGGGGCGATTCTGAAGTTCCGGGTAGTAGGCGCGAAGACTCTCCGCGAAGCCATCTTTTCTGTCAGGATCCACATCGCCACGATAGACCGTGGCCAAAGCGTATCCGCGCTGGAGAATTGTTTCGACGGGCCACTGGCTCGCGTTGATGCCGCGACACGCCGCCGTGGCGCGGTGGTCCTGCACACAGGAAAGATCGACCCAGGGATTCTTCTCCGATTCCACCCAGTTTTGCGAAAGAAAGATCCCGGGATCAGCGTTCACGGCCTGGTTGCCCCAGAAATTTAGACCGAGAATTACAGGCGGCCGGCGCACATGCTTGGGAATGTAAAGCAGCAGGTGCAGCGCAGGTCCGCCAGCGTCACCACTGAGCAGGATCGTGACTTGTTTGCGCGTCGCTGTGCCCGACAGCGCGTCCGGCGTATCGTCCGCGACGATAAAGCGCATGGCGGCCGGTCGGAGTGGCGCCTGTCCGTACATTTGCTCCGTAAAAAACTTCTGCCATTCGGCGCGCCACTTTTGCAACTGACCTCGGGACGTCACCCTTGAGCCATCCGGCATCGTCAGGACGTCGGGTAAACCTGCAGGCAGCGCGGACGCGGTCGGCGATGTCTGCGAAGTGGCCGCGAGCGATGAAAGCAGAACGAATGCCGCGACCCGCGCGACTGACCACGAACGCGAGCGAGCCGTTTTCAAGGTTGAATTCACAGCCGCGTTATCACACCGCGCCGTCAGATCTGGCAAATGAATTGTCACAAAAGGGCTCTCGAACGTGCCGTCCGGATTTTCATTACGGGAACGCAGATGTGATTGACAGCTCCCGCGCTCCCCGTGTAAACCGTTGGCCGCCCGGCCGCGCGTTGAACCGCTGAATAATAGGCATTTAGGGGCCATCGTGGCCGCAGCGGTGAGGGCTAAGGCGTTTCTGTATCCGTTACACGATTTCAAATTATGCTCCAGAATTTCTATTGACACGAAACCATTTTATTTGTAAGTTTTCGCGTTATCGGGGTGTTGCCGCAGCGTATCTACTATCCAACCGCACGTTTCAAGAATTGAAATGCAGAGGCGTGCTTGCGGGGCGCGGTATCAAATTTCGGAGGAGGCCCAATGAAACGGTTAGTCGTGTTGCTTGCCTTTTTAGTAGCCACAGTGGGTGTGATACGCGCGCAGGAATCCCGCGCCACATTGGCCGGACGCGTAACGGATCAGTCAGGCGCGGCGATGGAGGGCGTAACCGTGATGGTGACGAACACAGCCACAAACGGCCGCACCGACACAAAAACCGGATCAGACGGTTTCTATACCGTGCCGTTCCTCGAACCCGGGCCTTACGATATTTCGGTTGATGCTACAGGCTTCGAGAAATACGATCACAGCGGCATCAATCTTGTAACTCAACAGCATGCCACGGAAAACATCGTCCTTCAGGTAGGCGGCACGACACAAACAGTCCAAGTGACCGCGGATGCTCCGTTGATTGATTCGCAAACCGCGAGCGTGGGGCAGGTCTTGACGACGGCTGAGGTCGAGAACTTGCCTAGCAACGGACGGTCCCCGATCGGGCTGGTTCGGGATGAATACGGCGTGATTCCGAAGGAAAAGCACTCGTTGACCGAAGCGCGCCCGTTCGACAATTCGGGCAGCAGCGATTTCGCGTCAGGCGGAGGCAATTCGCAATCGAATGAAATCCTGCTGAATGGCGTGCCGAACATGCAGGACAACAGCCGTGTATCAGGCTTTAGTCCGGAAATGGATGCGGTCCGGGAAATTTCGGTAGACGACTTTCAAGGAAGCGCGGTTTATGGCGACACTTCAAACGGCACGATCAATATCACCACCAAGAGCGGCACCAACGATTTCCACGGGACGCTATCGGAATTCAATGAGAGCCCGGTCTCCGCTGCGCGGCTATTTTTCAACCCTGTCAATGTGACGGAACCTGCCACGCACTGGAACCAATATGGCGGGACTATCGGCGGGCCGGTGCTGATTCCCAAGGTCTTCAACGGGCGGAATAAACTGTTTTTTTTCTACGCCTTCGAGGGTTTCAAAGACTCACTGCCCACGTCTAAAATTACGACCGTGCCGACGGCGGCGGAAGACGCCGGAGATTTTTCCGCACTCCTCAACGTAGGAACGTCCTATCAGTTGTACAACCCCTATGCGGCCACCTCGAGCGGTGGTGTCGTCACGCGCCAACCAATTCTGAACAACATCCTCACTGCAAGCAACACGACTGCGGACACCCTCAACGGTCACACGTATGCGCCGGGAACTTTACCAGGTGCTGGGTTGGCGCTCGATCCGGTCGGCCTGGCAGTTCTGAAGCTCTATCCCGCGCCAAATTTCGCAACCACGGCGGCAGATGGAGCAAACAACTATTTCTCCAACGCTCCCAGCACGGACAATTACTACTCGAACGAGGGGCGCCTGGACATCAACATCAGCCAGAACAATTTGGCGTTCTTTGAAATACACCAGAGCCATGTGGCGAGCGACAGTGGCAACCTTTTCAACAATATCGCCACAGGCTCCTCCAGCCTTACGGGTTATTGGGGCGGAACGTTTGATGACGTTCAGACATTTTCTCCCACACTTTCTCTGGATATGCGCTTCGGCGTCGACAGAAGTCTTCTCAGCAGCGCTCTAGCGAGCACAGGATTCAATCCCAGCACGGGACTGGGCATGGCGTCGAACATTGCAGGCGATGCGAACTACTTGGACCTGCCGATATTTAACATCAACGGTTTCCAGACACTCGGCGCAAAGGGCGGGACGATCACCGGTTTCACCACCCTCCAGTTTTTTTCCGAAGTGACGAAGGTATGGGGTCGGCACACGATTGAGATCGGCCCCGATATCCGCGTTAACAAATACGCCGGCATCAGTCCCGGTGATGCAACGGGGAGCTATAGTTTCAATGGAACTTCCGGCGCGAATTCTTGGGTGAGCGCGAACTCGAGCGGTAATGGTCCGACGTTTGGATCGGGACTTGCCGAACTTCTTCTCGGGCTTCCTGACGGGGCCGCGACGAACGAGTACGACATCAACGCGCCGACTGTTAACCAGAATTGGTATTTCGGTGGCTACATCCAGGACAACTGGCACGTCAAGCAGAACCTGACCCTCACGTTGGGACTGCGCGCCGAGCACGAGACGCCGCCCGCCGAAGCCCGCAATCGCCAGATCATCGGTTTTAATCCGACTGCGACCAATGAGGTGACGACACCGGCAGAGGCGGCGTATGCAACCGTCTATGCCGAGTACGGCCCTACCGGTACTATACAGGTGAATCCGCTGCTCCCTTCGCCATCGAACTTCCTGCCGACCGGAGGCCTCATTTTTGCCAGCCCGTCTGACAGGAACGGATATCACACGCAGACCGCTTATTGGAGTCCGCGTATCGGTGTCGCGTGGTCGCCGGGCGTGCTGCATGGCAAGACCGTCATTCGCGCCGGGTTCGGCATCTTCTACAATCCCTTCAATGCCTACTATTCGAATACGGATATCAATATGGGCTTTGGCTTTCAGGAAGCTAATGCCGCGATCCCAACTACCAACGGTTATCTGACTCCGGCCGCGACCATCGACAACCCGTTCCCCTCGACTAATCCGCTGTTGCAACCTACCGGGAATGGATTGGGGGTCAATACGGCTTTGAACTCGGCCATCCAGTTCTACGATCCGAACGTCAAAGCGGCGCACAGCGACCGCTGGAGCTTGGATATCGAGCAGCAACTCGGCAAGAACACGATGCTCGACCTCGGATATGTTGGCGCTCGCCAGATCAATCTTTCGATCAACAACAGCCTAAGTGCGCTGCCATATCAGGATCTAATCCAGTACCCCAGTGCCGGTAACGTCCCCGGAGCAACGACGACCGCGTGCGGGGCGGTCGAGACAGTGAACGCTTGCCTTACCTCGGCACTGACCAGGACCATTGCGTTAAGCCCATACAAGGGAATCGCAAACAATGGAACGCCGTATACCAGCTCGACCACCGTCGGAACATTGCTGGATCCGTATTCGGAGTTTTCCGGCGTCAGCGAGCAATTGGACCCGGTCGGCTATGCGAACTACAACATGCTGGCTGCTCGCGTAACCCAACGCGTCTCCGACGGTCTGCAATTCAACGTAAACTTCGAATGGTCGCGTCAGCTTGAGGCGAGTACGCAATTGAATGCTGGTGGTCCCTTGTGGTACGGCGAGACGAGTTCCGACTTTCCTATCCACTTTGACATCACGGGAACCTACGCGTTTCCATTCGGCCGAGGACGCAGATTCGCCGGGAGTATCAACAGAGGCGTGGACGCGTTCATCGGCGGCTGGTCCCTTAGCTGCATCTATACCTGGGAATCCGGCGCGATGGACAGTTGGGGTAACGTGATCCAACTTGCGGGCGAGCCACTCGAGCAGGATCCTTCGAATCCCGCGGCCGCATTCAATACGGCGGCATTTGACAGGGTTACCGCGGATCAACCCAACGGCAGCGATTACCGCACGTTCCCGTCGTTATTCATGCGGGAGCAAAATACCAACAACGCGGACTTGTCTTTATTCAAAGCGTTCACATTCGGCGAAAAAGTGAACTTGCAACTGCGGCTCGATGCCTTCAATGCGCTCAACCGGGTGCAATTTGGCTCACCGAATGTGACGCCGACCTCGTCGTCGTTCGGCACCATCACCAGCCAGGCGAATACGCCCAGGGTCGTCCAGATCGGCGGGCGGATCGCGTTCTAGCTAGCCAGCTAATCCAAACCGCCTTCTGCCAAGCAACTTGGCCGCCCGACACGCAAGTGCCGGGCAGCCTTTTTTCTGCGCACGGCGTTCTCGCCGAACAATCTTGTCAGAGCCGATTTTTCTTAGCAGACTTGGATCAGATCAATCGAAAGTAGATTTGCCAGCTTTTGCAATTTGCTGGCGATGTGTCCCACACCGACCGCGCAATGGTGCGCAGGACCCTGCCGATTCCAATCATTCATAAATTTTCGCGCGCCGCCGGCGAACCGATACCGGCTGTTGGTGTTCCCGATTTCGAGTATGGGTCCCGGCTCCGATTCCCCTTCGGCCACGACCAGCTTAAATCCCTTCGCGCGGTCCTCCACTACGGAAAGCAGCGTGACCGGCCCGTGCCTCACCGACATCTCCACGGATAATCCCTTGCCGGCTTTCCCGTGATACACACGCAGCGGGCGCACTTTGGTTTTACCTTCCGCGATCGCCACGTGACCAGGCCCGTCGTGGCCCATCAGAATCTGATCGGTGGAAAAATCGATTGCGTAGTATTCGGTGAAGGATCCACCCACGCCAAAGCTATCCATGATTTTCATGGCCAGCGCATTTTTCACTTCGTACTCGCCCGCGACTGGAATGCCGCGCGCTGTGAGCAGCGA
>JBAQYV010000026.1:0-3737 GCA_049790315.1 Candidatus Acidiferrales bacterium
GCGCGCAAAGCTATGCCGAAATCCACGCGTCGTTTACTCATCGTCTTCACTTCCTTTGGGCGGGAGAATGCTACTGGCTGGAGTTTTCGCTTTTGCCCGCGACGGTTCCACACTATATACGCAACGAAGAATTTCAGTGCGTCATTTTTCCACGTCGCCGGGGGAATTCGCGGGCGCTAACGCGGTTTGCCCGCATCACTCGGCGAGGGCGGCGCGGGCACAGGCGCCGGGCCAGAATCCTCTGGCGCGATCGGCGCCGTGTTGGGCGCGGCGCTTAGGTTCTGAGATGGAGGCAAGGCGCTCGTCGCGCTATGCGCGGGCGTAGACGGCGCGATTGGGATGCTCTCCGCGGCGGACGCCACCGGCACAGGCAAATGATTCGCGATGGCGACCGCCTCTGGCGTGAATCTTGCCGGATCAAGAGTATTGTCGCCGCGAACGAAGGCCATGGTCTCCGTGCCGCGCGGCATAGAGGCGTCCTTTCCGTGCATCAGAAGAAAAAGCGGAGCGGCCGGCCACGCGAGCACGCCCGAAACCGCAATTGCCGTGGCCATTTGACCTTGATGGCTATCGCCGTTGCCGCCATCGGTATTGGTGAGCGCCACTTTTTCTCCGTCGGCCAGGCGCACTTTGTCGATGGATACTTCAATTTCTCCCGCGCGGCCCACTTTTCTTTTCGGCTTGGCGATCGTGATCGTGCCCCAGGCGTTCGCGCCTTTGGGAATCACAACCACTTCGCCAACCTTCACGTCCTCCTCGACGACGAAAAGGACCAGATTGCCTTTGTGCTGATTGGCGGAAGAAATCGATTCGTTCAGCGCGAGTTTCACCGGAGTGCCATCTTCCAGAATAAATCTAGGTTGTAAAAACTGCGGCGGGGGTTGGAGCGCGGATTGAGGCGCGGATTGCGGCGCGGACTGTAATGTGGAAGGTTGCGCGGATTCTTGCGCCGCTGGCTGCGAAGGCTGCTGCGCCAATTGCTGCGCGGCGAAACATGGAAAGGGAAGTGCCAGGACCAGAAAGATTGCAGAAGTTTTGATCATCGGCGGCTCCGCGAGAGACCGGCAAGAAATCGAGGGAAAGCAATGCCGGCGGGAACGCCACCCGTGCGACCTATATACTACAAGGGTTATCACATCGCAATTCTTATGATGTGTTAACGAACGGACACGGTTCGCCCGCCAAGTCGCGGCGCTACAGCGGCCGAGGCGCCGTGGCCGAGCGGCGCCGGCGCGCGGATCATCTGTGCTTCTTGCCGTGATCGCCGCCGATGGACTTGCAGGCGTCCTTGATCGAATCGTCCAAAAGGCGCGTCGAGTTGCTGTAAACCGCAACTCCGGCCCGATTGTAGACTGTGATTTTGTCACGGCCCTTCACCGGCTTTTTTACGTTCAACTGGTCGAGCAAAATAACGTACGTGGCCGAGTCTCTATCGTTCGTCAGCGGATACTGGGAACAATGTTTTTCAAAAGCCTTTTGTCCATCGGGGTCCGCGGGCGCGCCCCGGCCGCCTCTTGACTGGCCCGCGAGTCCCCATCCGCCAATTTGTTTCCACGACGCGCTGTTGCTCATGAACACGCGCACGCCGCCGCCGGTTGTGGTGGCGCTGTGAGTTGCGGCCGCCGATCTTGACGAGGAACCCGCGCCGGATGTGGACGTGGTGCCCGTGGACTGAATCTGCGCGCGAGTTGGGGCGGTATCCATCAGCATTACCGCGAGCACAGCGACGAGCACGCCGACCAGCGCCGCGATTGGCGCGGATTTCCTGCGCTCGGTAATTTCCTTCCGAACAAGGTTTTTCCGAACAAGAGCGCGCGAGTGGGAAGCGGACTTCAGCATTACCGTCACCCCTTGGCAAGCGAGATGTGCGCATCCTAAAAGAAACGGTGCCCGGGCGCAATGTCTTGTTACTCTTGAACGTGAGGATGCGCACAACTACTCCCTTGCGAGACGGTGCCAATTGAAAGCGCTGGTGAAAAGCCGCGCCGAGCCTGGCCTGTGGCTCGAAGACGTGCCGCGGCCGAAGCCCGGCATCAACGATGTGCTGATTCGCGTGCTGATGACGGGAATTTGCGGCACGGATATGCATATCTACGAATGGAACGATTGGGCCAAGAAAACGATTCGCGTGCCGCTGGTGATCGGGCACGAATTCGTTGGCGAGCTCGTTGAGATCGGCGCGAACGTTCGCGATTTCACACCAGGCGATATTGTCAGCGGCGAAGGCCACGTGGTGTGCGGCCGGTGCCGGAATTGTCTGGCGGGGCGCAGGCATCTGTGCGCGCATTCGCTCGGAGTCGGTGTGCAGCGTCCGGGCGCGTTCGCCGAATATATCGTGTTGCCGGTGAGCAATGTGTGGCGGCACAGCGCGAAAGTGCCGCTGGAGATCGCCGCGATTTTCGATCCGCTGGGCAACGCGGTGCACACCGCGCTTTCGTTCCCCGTGCTCGGCGAAGATGTGCTGATCACCGGCGCCGGCCCTATCGGCATTATGGCCGCGGCGGTGGTGCGCCACGCGGGCGCGCGCTACGTCGTTGTGACGGACGTGAATCCGGCGCGTCTGGAACTCGCGCGACGCTTCGACGTGACCGCCGCGATCTCGACGGGCGACGAATCGCTCGCCGATGTGCAGAAGCGATTGGGCATGGTGGAAGGCTTCGACGTTGGCCTTGAAATGTCGGGCAGTGCCGGGGCGTTCCGCGAAATGCTGAGCAATATGGCGCACGGCGGGAAGATCGCGATGCTTGGCATTCCGTCGGGCGAAATCGCAATCGACTGGACGAAATTGATTTTCAATATGATCACGATCAAGGGCATCTACGGCCGCGAGATGTACGAGACGTGGTACAAAATGACGGTGATGCTCGAATCCGGCCTGAATATCGCGCCGGTGATCACGCACCGTTTCCCGTGGCAGGAGTATGAAAAAGGCTTCGCGGCGCTGCACTCCGGCGAATCCGGGAAAGTGATTCTGGATTGGCGAGCTTAGCCGTGCCCGGGAGCTATCCGCCTTTCCTGTCATAGTGTTACGGACGCACCCCCACCCCCTCCCCTGTTTTCTGGAAGTGTTGATTCTAAACGACTTTAAGTCCTTATTCCCGGAACTGTTGATTCTAATAGACTTTAAGTCCTTTGCGCCAGAAGTGTTGATTCTAGTAGAGTTCAAAGCATTGCGAATGAATGAGATGCAGAAATTGGACGAAATCTTGGAAGTGTTGATTCTGGGAGACTTGGGCGGAACGAGTCGTAGAAATGGGTGGGATTCAGCGGGTATTTTCGAGTGCCGCGGTACGCGGCAGGGAATCGAGCGCGGTGGAAAATGATTGCGCGGGCGAGCGGCTTGAGTGGGTTTTTCGAGGCCCATGCGAGAGCATAACATGTTCTATACTACTGCGTCAATATATATATGTGGTGTATTCGAATGCGCGGGTATTTTTTATCCGAGCGCGGAGACGACGGACAGATGGAAGGAGTTGGAAGTGGGGGGCGAGGGAACGGGTGGACCTAAACGCCAGAACGTCGTTGCGGGCTGCGCCCTCCGCGACGGCCTTCGGCAGAGTGGTAGTTGTTGTGGGAAGGCGTGTGTACCCAGGGCTTCCGCCATGGGCTAGTAGATCGTGTCGCCGCTATGGGGCTCGCGGAAGATGGTGGCCCGCGTCTCGATGGCACTTCTAAAATTCAAGTGCGCACAGCCAGGAATGGCTGTGCTACTGAATTCAAAATCGAAGCGAAACTAG
>JBAQYV010000027.1:0-12274 GCA_049790315.1 Candidatus Acidiferrales bacterium
GGCTTAAGGGCGGAAAACGCCATTCGGGAGAATGGCGTTCCCGGGAAGACGCAAGGCTGGAGGGCTCCGACGCGTCGGACAAGTTCCGGCCTCCGCTACATAGTTCAAAGGCTACGACCACCAAGACCGCTTCGAGAGCTATGAGCAGCAACATTGTGCTTGCGTCGGAAAAACTACGAAGGCTGCTCATCGGCCGAGGGGCCGTAGATGCCGGGTACGGCTACACCGTTCAACCGGAAATAGACGCCCAATTGCGCGCGATGATGGATCGAGTGATTCAGGATCATGCTGCGAAAGACCGCGACGCGCGGCATGGTAAAGATGGGCTTGCCGTTTTGCAGCAGCGACCAGGGCTTCATCAATTGCTCGTCGGAGGCGCTGGACAGAGCGGCGCGCGTGGCGGCTACGTTTTTATCGAATAGCGCGAGGGCTTCCTTGGTGGTCGCCGCTTTAGGCATTTCGACCATTTTGCCGCCGGGCGCGAAATCGAAGCTGTCGCTGGTCAACACGTCGGCGCCCCAGCCGGGCAGATTGGCGAGGTGGGTGACGAGCCAGCCCATTTGTCCGGATTTTTCGTGCGGCTTCCAAGTCCACTTCTCGTCGGGGGCGCGTTCGAGGGATTTCCGGGTGTTGGCCATTTCGTGATCAAATTCGGGAAGTAGGGCTTGGTTCATTGGCATTGTGGCGCTCCTGGGAAGATCTAAATTTGTGTTTCACGCGCTTGGCGCGGCGGATATGTTCGCCTTGTGTTCGCTCTACGTCAAGTCTATCGACGGCGGAGTGAAAGCGGGCGGAGACAAGCTCCGCCCCTACAAAAGCAAAAAACGTGAGGCGCGCTTTCGCGCGCTACTTCTCGACCTTGGCTAGCAGCTCGACGAATTTTTGCTGGCGCTCGGATTGATCGTGGCCGCCATAGGCTTCGGCGAGTTGCGTGACGTTCATGGAGCAGAATTTCGGGCCGCACATGGAGCAAAATTTCGCGTCCTTGTAAAAATCGTCGGGGAGCGTTTCATCGTGCATGGCGCGGGCGGTTTCGGGATCGAGCGACAGTTCGAATTGTTTATTCCAATCGAAAAGGAATCGCGCGTAGGACAAAGCGTCGTCGCGATCGCGGGCGCCGGGACGATGGCGCGCGACATCGGCGGCATGCGCGGCGATTTTGTAAGCGATCACGCCTTGCTTGACGTCCTCGGCATTCGGCAAACCTAGATGCTCTTTCGGCGTGACGTAGCAGAGCATGGATGCGCCATACCAGCCGATCATCGCAGCGCCGATGGCGCTGGTGATGTGGTCATAGCCGGGCGCGATATCGATGACGAGCGGGCCAAGCGTGTAAAACGGCGCTTCGTAGCACAGCTCCATTTCCTTTTTCACCTGGAGCTCGATCTGATCCATCGGGACGTGGCCGGGGCCTTCGATCATTACTTGCACGTCGTGCTCCCAGGCTTTTTTGGTTAGCTCGCCGAGCACGGCTAGTTCGGAAAATTGCGCTTTGTCGCTGGCGTCGGCCAAGCTGCCGGGGCGCAATCCGTCTCCGAGCGAAAAGCTGACGTCGTGCTTTTTGAAGATTTTGCAGAAATCGTCGAAGCGCTCGTAAAGGAAATTTTCCTTTTTGTGCGCGCCCATCCATTGCGCCATCAGCGCGCCGCCGCGGCTGACGATGCCGGTGATGCGATCTCGAACCAGCGGCACGAATTCGCGAAGCACGCCGGCGTGGATAGTCATGTAATCGACGCCCTGCTCAGCTTGTTCTTCGACGACTTCGAGCATCAATTCGGCGGTGAGATCTTCGGTGCGCTTGATGCGCGAAATCGCTTCGTAAATGGGCACGGTACCAACGGGCACGGGCGAGGCTTCGATGATCGCTTTGCGAATTGTGGGAATATCGCCACCGGTGGAAAGATCCATCACGGTGTCGGAGCCGTAGTGCACGGCGTGATGCAACTTATCGAGCTCCTGCTGGACTTCGGACGTGACCGCGGAATTTCCGATGTTGGCGTTGATTTTGCATTTGAACGCGATGCCGATGGCCATGGGCTCGAGCGATTTGTGATTGATATTGGCCGGGATGATGGCGCGGCCGCGCGCGATTTCGCCGCGGACCAGCTCGGGCTCAATTTTTTCGCGGCCGGCGACGAAGGCCATTTCTTCTGTGATGACGCCCTGGCGCGCATAGTGCATCTGCGAGACATTGCGGGTTCCGTTCTTGGCGGCTTCCGCCGCCAGCCGCTTATCGAGCCACTTTTCTCTCGGTCCCATCGTTCTCCCCCTGAAGCCTCGCGTCGCAGCGCGAGCCGCGAGCGCGAATACGGCGACGTAATTCCGAGCGTACCACAGCGCGCGGCGCGGTTCCTATCGCGCGCTCGGCACGCAAATGCGGCCGGCAATTTTCGCTGCGAACGTTCCGTTACTTCACTTCCTCGACGGTCACGCCGGTTGGGGCCGCGAAAAGGCTGGAGTTGAACGGACCCTGATCGTCCCAAAGCAAATATTGAACGTCGATGATCTTTTTTCCTTGAACCATTCCGATGATGGCGGGCGCGTTTGTATCGGCGTGCACAGCCATTCTTAGGACCATGTCGTCGATTGTGAGTTCGTAATAGACCACCTTGAAATCGGCGGGCGGGCCGTCAACCTGCTTCGCGCCATTTTTCTGGAAGAATTCCAGCTCGTGACCAAACTCGAGGCCGCCGATCGTGGATTTCATCATGTTTTCGTCGAAAGCGAAGATGGGCATCCGGCAGTTGAACGTGGGGCCGGGATCGACCATGTGCTTGGCGGTCTTGCTGACGAGATCGACGAGCCAGGCGTCGGGCTCGTTCATGATGCTGCGGAGATGAATTCCCTCCGACGGGTCGGGCTCTTCGTCGATTCGGCAATATGCGTTTGAGGCGCGCCACATGGTCTTGGGCTTCGCGCCGAAACTATCAGCGGGGATATCGGTGCCGCTCATCCGCACGATCATGTGAATCATTTTTGCCGGCGCTGGCGGATTGCCGCCGCAGATTGCGGACACAGGCGCGAGAAACAATATTGCCGCTGCTATCCATACGTTTTTCATACGGCCTCCGAGCTGTACGGATTTCGCCTCGCGTTGCCGCTATCAGCCATTGTCGATTCTTATTCTCGCATGGCGAAGCCGCATTCCGTTGGGCGCAGTTCGCTTCGAAGTTCGATTCGGCGATGCGCTTCGCCGTAACTTGCGACATCACAGCCCGCTGCGAATTCGGCGACGCATGAATTCGCGCCTTTGACGCGGCGGAATCAGGGCGTTATACTCGCGTTTCTGCCGGGAGAATCGGAACCTCATGGGCGTGCTCGATCAACGGTTTGAGAAAAATTTCCTGATCACTTCGGTTGATTACGTTTTCAATTGGGCGCGCAAATCCGCTATTTGGCCGCTGACGTTTGGCTTGGCCTGCTGCGCGATTGAGATGATCGCTTCCACCACGTCGCGTTTCGATATCGCGCGGTTTGGCGCGGAAGTTTTTCGCCCTTCGCCACGGCAAGCCGACCTGATGATCGTGGCCGGCACAGTGACGCTAAAAATGGCGCCGGTGCTGAAGCGCGTGTGGGATCAGATGCCGGACCCGAAATGGTGCATCTCAATGGGCGCGTGTTCCAGCGTCGGCGGACCATTCAACGCGTATTCCGTGCTGCAGGGCGTGGATAAGATCGTGCCCGTGGACGTGTACGTGATCGGCTGCCCGCCCCGACCCGAGGCTTTGTTCTACGCGCTGCTGAAGTTGCAGGACAAAATCGATCAGATGTCGCTGGCGAAACGGCCCACAGCCGTGCGGCTGCGCCCCGAGTTGGTTGACCAATTCAAACGCGGCGTGATGGTGGCGCAAACGCCGTCGCCGCGATAGTTTGCCGGCTCGCGCACTCGTATGAAGGAGGAGTTCGACAATGGCATTGATGCGCGCCGCGAAGACCGATGAGCTTCCAGTCGGGTCGGTCCGCGAATTTCAGGTGGAAGGCAAAACCCTGGCGATCGCCAATGTAGGGGGTAAGTTCTATGCAATCAATAACACCTGCCTGCACCGCGGCGGGCCCCTGGGCCAGGGCGAGCTTCAAGGCAAAATTCTGACCTGCCCTTGGCATGGCTGGCAGTATGACGTCACGACCGGGAAACTGACGATGAATCCGGCCGCCGGCGTCGAATGCTACTCCCTGGAGGTCAAGGGTGAGGACATCTGGGTTGAGCTAGGGTAGCCTCGACGACGCCGTGGCTGCGTGGAGTAGGTACCGGTACCAGCTTTCTGGATAGGCGCGGCACTTTCCTGAGCCTTAAATCCAACATTCTGCGTCTAATTAAGTGGAAATAGTGAAGGTGCTACGTGTATAGTGTCCGCCCAAATCGTGCAGTTACAGGCTTTAGGCCGCCAGTGCGTCCGAAGACCTCGGGAGGGACCGGTTTGAGTGTGATTCGTCAGCCAGCTAAGCGTAACCACTGGCTATTTTCGGTGGATCCCCAGAATTATCATTGGGATACGCTGTTCGTGAAGGGCAAGGAGATGTGGCGCGGCGGGGGTACGCGGCCGGACGTGCTGCGGCAACTGAAGCAGGTGCGCCGCGGCGACCGGGTACTATGCTACCACGCTGCTCCGGAGCGCTCGCTCTACGCGCTTGCCGAGGTGACGCGTGATCCTTACCCGGACCCGCACGAAGAAAAGGGAAAATCCACGGCATATGTAGCCGACCTGCGCGCGATCGAGCGTCTGCCGCGGCAGGTGAACCTGGCGGAGTTGCGCGCGAACTCCGCACTGCGCAAAGTGAAATTTTTGAAGAACTTCCGGCTGATCATCTCGCCCGTCTCCGATGAGGAATATCAGGAAATTCTGCGCATGGCCGGCATCATTGCAACACCAGGCATGCCGCTGCCTTAACCGCGGCATCGGCGCGGTTTGCGCTCACGCGTGACGCTTATCTCGCGATCATTCAATCATTTCAAAGCTACTCCGTGGTAGGTTGTTTTCTTCCGCTGAGCGTTCGTTCGTCTAGCGGCAAAACCTCATGCCTGAGTTGCCTGAAGTCGAAACCGTAGTGCGCGGGCTGCAAGCGGTTCTGCCCGGCCGCCAAATTCTCAGCATCCGGCTGGGCAAGACCGACTTCATCGACGATCCGGTTCTGCTTGCCGCGGAGCTTCCGGGGCGCCGTATCGCCGGGGTCTCTCGTTACGGCAAGTTCATCTCTGTCGAGTTCGTGCCCGCGACACCCGCCGAACATCCCGAAGCGCGACTGACGCTGGTGATTCATCTCGGCATGACGGGGCGCATCACCACGGGGCGACCAAGCGAGCCCGTGCCGCCGCACACGCATGTTTTTCTGGCGCTCGACGACGGAAACGAGCTGCGCTACACCGACATCCGGCGTTTCGGCCGAATTCGCCTGGCGCCCGACGCGTGGATGAATGCCCTGCGCGCGCGCTGGGGCGAAGACGCGCTCGAAATCAGCGCCGCGGATTTCGTGCGGCAACTCGGATCGCGTGGCGCGCGCATCAAGGCGTTGCTGCTCGATCAGCACGCGGTGCGTGGCATCGGAAATATCTATGCGGACGAAAGTTTGTGGCGCGCGCGTATTCATCCGGCCCGGCGCGCGGACAGTCTTTCCGCGGAACAACTCCGCGCATTGCATGGCGCGATACAGGCAATTCTGCTCGCGGCGATTAAATTGAGGGGTTCTTCGTTTTCGGATTACGTGGACGCCGAAGGCAAGCCGGGCGCCTTCCAGCGCATGCATCGCGTATATCAAAAAGAAGGAAGGGCTTGCCGGCGGTGCGGGCAATCGATTCGACGGACCCAGGTGGCGGGACGCAGCAGTTTTTTCTGCCCGAGATGCCAGCCCGCGCCGCGTGCGCGCAAGAAAAGTGGCACGCGAAAGAAAAAATCGCACAAATAGAAGGCCGAGCGCGAGGGGCTCTCGATTTAGCGAGCGACGGCGCTGTGGGATTGGCCGTTAGGGCGCAGCCACGGCGCGGCGGCGGCGAAGATCAATTCGCCCCACACGCGGCGGTCGCGACGGTCAAGCCAGAGCACACGCTCGGCGAAGCGCGCGAACGGGGCTTCTTTCAACATCCCAGCCAGCACGTCATGAATGCGATGCTGAAATTCGACATTCTCAGAGCGGAAGCCATCGGCGGGGATGCCATCAGACATCGGCGGCACGGCGACCAGCAGAGAATACGAATCCATCCACCACGCCAGCCACTGCTCGAGCTGCGGCTGCCGGCCGAACTTGTTAACCAGATAGCAGTAGTTGTCGAGCGCGGAACGATCGCAAATCACGTGAGGCGCGCGCGCCGCCGCCTCAATCTCCGCCGCGATTTGTGCGTGCAGAATCCAGAGTTGGCCTTCGAGCGTGGTGGCTTCGTTCACCGGCAGAGGCGAGCGGCGTGCCACTTCGGTGACAAGTTCAACGTTGTAATCGGCTTTTTTCAACAGGGAACAAATTTCATAGGCTAGCGTGGTTTTGCCGACGCCGTGCGTGCCGATGAGAGCGAGCTTCAAAGTTATTCAATCTCCGCTGCGAGAAGTTTCTAGCATAGATTCGAGGGAGAGGAAACAACGAACTCGACGAGGTAGAATCGCGCCGGTTGAATCGTGCGAAGTGGAGCGTGAAGATGCGTGCTGTGGTGCAGCGGGTGTCGCGAGCCTTGGTGCGTGCTGAAGGGCGCGTGGCTGGAGAAATCGGCGCGGGCGCGGTGATCCTGTTGGGCGTGGGTCGCGCGGACACACAGGAATCGGCACGGGCATTGGCGCAGAAAATCGCGCATCTGCGAATCTTTGTTGGCGACATGCGAAACACTGCGACTGGCGGCTCAGCGGACAAACCAGGGAGCGCGCCATCCGACACCGGCGCAGATACTTCCAGCGAAAAAGCGAATCGGTCACTCCTGGAAACAGGAGCGGGGGCGCTGGTGGTATCGCAATTCACGCTTTACGGAGATGCCCGCAACGGGCGCCGGCCGTCTTACGTGGAAGCCGCGCCCGCTGAATTGGCGCGAAATCTCTACGAAGAATTCGTCGCGGCGCTTCGGGCCGTGGGCGTCCACGTGGAAACTGGCGTTTTTCAGGCGCAGATGGAAGTCGAACTCGTGGGGAACGGCCCGGTTACGATCCTGCTCGATACCGACAGAACCTTTTGACGCGCTTTTCGTGCCGGAACATCCCGTGGCGATGCCGTTGACGATTTCGCACCGGACACTTCCATTTATATCGCTATGCGATATAATATCTCCATGGGACGACCTGTAGTTTTGAAGACTTACCAGGAGCTGGCTGAGTTCCGCTATCGGATCGTCAGCTATCTAAAAAAAGCGGATCAGGGCGTGCGGGGAGCGGGCCTTGAACCGCAGCAGTACGTTGTATTGCTCGCCCTGCGCGGATTGCCCGCGGGGCGCGACCCTTCAATTCGTGTGCTGGCAGAGCGGCTGAAAGTGCGACATCACAGCGCGGTCGGGCTAGTCGACCGCCTTGAGCGGCGCGGCCTGGTGCGGCGCGAGCGCGCGAAGAACGATCGCCGGCGCGTGCTCGTGCGGCTTACGGCCCGCGGAAACGGAATACTCGGCAAAGTGGTGAAGGAGCGCGTCTCCGATTTGCACGCGATGGCGCCGGCCCTGGTGCGGGCCCTGAGCGCAATCGTGGCGATCGCGAACGGACACGGCCGCCACGGAGCCAAAAAGCGCCGCGCGTAGGACCTCCTCGTCCGACAAAACGACAACACAAAAAATTGAGATGGACAACCTGTGGACATAGGATGTAGTGCCGGGCTTAGGGGCCCAAGGGCGATTGCCTAATTAGGGAGGCAGCAAGCCACAAAATGCCGAAACGAAACGCATGGGCCACGAAGTATCCGATGCTGCGCAAGTACTTGCCGCTTGTTCATGAAGATCTGGGAGCCACCTACTCGCGCAACCTGCATAAGTGGCTGCTGATCGCCCCGATCATTGGCGTTGTGACGGGCCTGGTGGTTACGGGCGTCGCTGTGACAATCCTGAAAGAACTGTGGCCCGCTGTGTTCGGATACTACCTTCACCACCACTGGTCCATGGTGCCGGGGGTGGTGGCCGGGTTTGTGGCGACGGGGCTGATCATGCAGTTTCTGACGCCCAATCCCGATGAACACTCGACGGAAGAAATTGTCGCCTCCTACCACAAGCATCAGGGCGACATCGATATGCGGCCGTTTTTTCCAAAGCTTATTGCGGCGGTGACCACCGTGGGATTCGGCGGCAGCGCGGCCCTTGAAGGGCCGAGCATTTACGGCGGCGGCGCGATTGGCTCCTGGCTATGGGCCCGGATGAGACGTTTCAATTTAAGTCCGCGCGATCGACGCATCATGCTCATCAGCGGCGCGGCGGCGGGCATGGCGGCGGTGTTTCGCGCGCCGCTGACGGGCTTGGTTTTCGCACTCGAAATGCCTTACAAGGACGACCTGGCGCATGAAGCGCTGCTGCCATCCTTGATCGCGTCAGTGGTCTCGTATGTCACGCTGGCTTCTTTCCTGGGAGCCACGCCTCTTTTTGACTTTGGCGGCGCCACGTCGTTCACCGGCCGTGATCTCATCTGGTGCGCGCTGCTCGGGGTAGTGATCGGCCTGATCGCGATGACGTTCGCAATTACGTTCCGGCGCGCCCGCAGCTTCGTAGTGAAGTGGGGATGGCCGCACTGGATGAAACTTGCGATAGGTGGCCTGCTCACGGGATTGTGCGGCCTGATCTTCGTTCTTATTTTCAAGGATTCGCTGGTGCCCCTGGGACCAAACTATGAAGCGGTGGGCATTGTTCTAAGCACGCCGCACGGCGCCGTGGAACTGATCGTTTTCGGGATGCTCAAATTGTGCGCGACGATTTTCTCGCTGGCCTTTGGCGGAGTAAGCGCGATGTTCGTGCCGCTGTTCCTGACGGGCGGAGCTTTTGGAACGGCTTTTGGCCAGTTGGTGGTTCATAGTTCCTCGCTCGATCTGTACGCAGCTGTTGGTATGGCTGCATTCATCGCCGCTGGATATAAAACACCGCTCGCCGCGGTCGTATTCGTCGCGGAAGCCACCGGCGGTCATGCGCTGATCATACCGGCGTTAATCGGATCCGCCGTGGCATACGCGATTTCGGGCGATGCGTCCGTTTCCGGAGATCAGCGATTGCACGAAGGCGTCAAGACGTTTGGACTCGCGGGCATTGAGGTCAGTCAATTGATGCAACACGAGATCGTTTCTGTTCAGGCCTCAATGAGCTTGCGGGATTTCGCCAGCCTAATCTCGCCTTACAGTCACAAGGTCTTCCCGGTTGTGGAGGGCGACCGCATGGTTGGAACGGTTCCGGCGGCGGCGCTCGCCGGCGTCGCGGAAGACAAATGGTCCACAGCTACTGTGTCGGAGGTTACAGACCGCACCATCGTGAGCGTCGCGCCCGATTCTGACGCCATGGAAGCTCTGCGCCTGTTGCTGCGCGAACGCACGCAGCCCATGCTTATGGTGACTTCTGAGAGCGGACATTTGGAGGGAATTATCACCAAGACGGATATATTGGAGGCATTGAAGACTCGCGGCGAGCATGAACCGGAGCCGGATGATGAGGACGACTGAGCGCTCTGGAGGTATTTGTTGACGAGCAGCCTCACCTTTTATTAGCCGCCGTGTTTTCCCTCCCCGCACCGTGAGGCTTGTCCGGCTAGACCGGATCGAAATCCCTGAAAGTCATAGAGTTCTTAGATCAAATTTGTTTCACTGGCTTGGCCGTACCTTTTGGGTTACTCTCTGGCCGGAGTCACCGGCCTTCCTTTATCCGATGCTCTTCAAAACTCTGAGCGCCGCGGTGTTCGGCATTGACGCCTACCTTGTGGAAACCGAGGTCGACGTCGGTTCCGGCAAACCGGGCGATTTTAACGTGGTGGGATTGCCGGACAACGCTGTGCGCGAGAGCCGCGAGCGCATCAAGGCGGCGGTGAAAAACTGTGGATACGATTTTCCGCATGCGTATGGCGTCACCGTGAATCTGGCGCCAGCGGACATTCGCAAGGAAGGCTCGGCATTCGATTTGCCGATGGCGCTTGGGCTTTTGGGATGCCAGGGATCGTTCTTCGGCAAGGCGCTGGATGGGTTTGTGTTTCTCGGGGAACTGTCGCTCGATGGCGGCGTGCGGCCGGTGCGCGGAGCGCTCTCAGCGGCGCTCGCGGCGCGCGAAAAAGGAATTCGCGCATTGGCCGTTCCGGAAGCAAATGCTCGCGAGGCTGCCGTGGTCGAAGGCGTGGATGTTTACGGCGTGCGCTCGCTGCCACACGCGGTGGACTTGGTGAACGCGCCGGAATCATTCAAGCCGGTGAACGTGGAAGCGCGCGCGATGCTGGCCGATGCCGCGCAATATCCTGTCGATTTACGCGATGTGCGCGGACAACTTGCCGCGAAGCGCGCCCTGGAGGTGGCATGCGCGGGCGGGCACAACATTCTGTTCCTCGGGCCACCGGGCGCGGGCAAGACAATGTTGGCCAAGCGCATCCCAACGATTCTGCCGCCGATGACACTCGACGAGGCCATCGAGACCACGCGTATTCACAGCGTCGCCGGACTGCTCGACAACGCTGGCGGCTTGGTGGGCACGCGGCCGTTTCGTTCGCCGCACCACACCATCAGCGATGCGGGGCTAATCGGCGGAGGCGCCGTGCCGCGGCCCGGCGAAGTCTCGCTGGGGCACAACGGCGTTTTATTTCTGGATGAGCTACCGGAATTTCAGCGCAACGTTTTGGAAGTGCTGCGGCAACCGCTTGAGGAAGGTTCGGTGACAATCGCGCGCGCGGCAGTTTCCGTAACATTTCCGGCACGATTTATGCTGGCCGCGGCGATGAATCCTTGCCCGTGCGGATTCTTCGGCGATGGCACGCGCGAGTGCCACTGCTCGCCCCCGCAAATTCAGCGCTACGTCGCGAAGATTTCGGGGCCACTGCTCGATCGCGTGGACATTCACATCGAGGTGCCCGCTGTGAAGTACAAGGAATTGCGGGGCGATGTGGAGATCGAACCGTCGGAAGCCGTGCGAGGGCGGGTGCTACGCGCGCGACAACGGCAACTCGAACGATTCGCCGGCGAGAAGAGAATTTACTCCAATGCGCAGATGCCGCCGAAGCTGCTGCGCAAATTCTGCGGAATCTCGGCGGAGGGCGAGACCCGACTCGAAAACGCGATTGCCCGGCTATCGCTTTCGGCGCGGGCGCACGACCGAATCCTGAAAGTATCGCGCACGATCGCCGATCTTGATGCGGCGGAAAATATCGAGCCCCGCCACTTGAGCGAAGCGATCCAGTACCGCACGCTCGATCGGACGTATTGGGCATAGCGGCGGTACATTGTCGAAATCAGATCGGCGATATTTGACTTCGATGTGCATTGCGATTATTGTTGATGCAGGTCAATTAGCGATGTTTCGCGCCTTCTATTAGCGATTTCCCTCCTGTTACCCGCTGCGGCGGGGCCAGCGTTGTCGTGTTTTTCCCAGCATTCCGCGCAGATTGCGCATTCTGAACATTGTCCCAGCGTTTGCCATTTGTGTTTGATCGAAGGAGTTTGCGATGTCCGAGAATCCGATTTTCGACAAATTGGACCAGATCGAAAAGCGCTACGAAGAATTGACGGCGCAGATTTCGTCGCCGGAAGTGCTGAGCGATTCGGCGCGTTACCAGAAGCTCGCGCGCACGCACAGCGATCAGGCGCAAATCGTTGAGAAATACCGCGAGTGGAAGCAAATCGATCAAGGTTTGCGCGAGGCGCGGCAGATTCAAGTGGAATCGAGCGACTCGGAAATGAAGCAAATGGCGCACGACGAGGAAAAGCAGCTCGCCGAGCGCAAGGCAGCCGTCGAGCAGGATTTGAAAATGCTGCTGCTGCCGAAGGATCCTAACGACGGGAAGAACGTGATTCTGGAAATTCGCGCGGGCACGGGCGGCGACGAAGCGGCGCTGTTCGCGGGGGAATTGTTCCGCATGTATTCGCGCTACGCGGAAGCGCAGGGCTGGCGCGTCGATGTGCTCGAGAGTTCGCCTTCCTCGCTGGGCGGCCTGAAAGACATCACAGCATCGATTGAAGGGAAAAAGGTCTACGCGAAATTAAAATACGAAAGTGGAGTGCATCGCGTGCAGCGCGTGCCCGCAACCGAACAGCAAGGGCGCGTGCACACTTCGGCAGCGACCGTGGCTGTACTACCCGAAGCCGATGAGATCGAAATCAAGATCGAGCCGAAAGACCTCCGCGTCGACACGTTCTGTTCGTCGGGCCCGGGCGGACA
>JBAQYV010000028.1:0-1697 GCA_049790315.1 Candidatus Acidiferrales bacterium
GCCTGCGCCAGGATCGCTCCTGAAGCGCCGGTGACGCCCAAAACTACGACCTTGCCCTCAGCGTGTTCCATGCTCATAGCCGAATTTTCGAGTATAGGCGTCGATTTCAGACGAAGGCAAGGGTGCCGGGCGGAGCGGAAGAGGATAAGATTCGATTTGTACGTTGCCTATTCGTCGGCTTCGATTGCGTGTCGGTGGAACGTATGCGTCTTGCTTGATGCGGTTCAAATTCTTCTCCAGAATAGAGCCCTCGGTGCGTACTTCGCATAGGAGTCTCGATCCAACAGCGACCTGATCGCAGGGGGAGAATTGCGCTTCTACACGAAGGAAGAATGCGAGACATGGCTGTCCGACCGACAACGACGGAAGCCGGACTTGATGCCGGGCGTGCACGCTGAGCACATCCCATACCCGCTTAAGCCCTACCAAGTTTTCTCTTTCGCGCTCTGGATTGCGTCTGAATTGACGTACCGCATGCCAACCCAGGTCTTCATTACCGAATGGGGTATTTGGCCGAGCAGCGAAAACTGGCATCTGTATTACAAGCTGCGCCAAACCTATGGCGACAATCGCCAGCTCGGCGATGCGCCCGGGCACCTTTTTCTGGAACACGAATGCGAGGATCTGGCGTCGTTCCTGCAACTTTCAATGTTGAATGGTTGGGGTGGATACATTTTGACGCAGGCTGATTACGTAAACGCATTCTTCAGCCACGATGAATATATTGATTTCTTTGCCCAAGACCCAGGAAATCTGGCCAACATCCGCAAGGCGCTCGGAAATCACAAATCCACCTCGGATAGCGCCTAAGGCGGATTCCACGCGGGTTGTTCGAGGAATCGTTACGATGGGGAAATGTGTGCGGCTCGCGCGCGCCTAGAATCGATCCTTCTTCATAGTCATCGACGGCGGCCATTCTTCGGCGGCCCGCCTGCAATCGCGCCGCCGACCGAGCTTTATGTTTTTTCTTTCGGAAGCTTCCGGCGTTCAAGCAGGGCCAGCCCGGCTGGTGTGATTGTGACGACTGAGTGGCCGTTGACACACTCCAGAGCGACGAGCCCGCGATCATTCGCATCTTCCCAGACTGGAAGTTTGGGGCAGGAGGTGCGCCAAGCATCCATCACGTCGGCGTAGCTTCGCTCTCGGGATGCCACCCATTCGAGGAGATCGAGGATCAGCGCTTCAACGGTTGTATCGCTCATGAGATTTCCCAGACGCGTGTGATCTAAATATATCGCATTGGTTTGGCTATCGCGACCGGGTGCGTGGCGGGTTGTGCACGGCGCGGCGTCAGCTCGATTGACCGGCTTTGCGGGCCGCACTAGGATCGAAAGTGCGGGCACTCTCCTCTTATGGCCACCACCGAAGAAGACCTGAATCAACTCGAACGGGACATTCGCACGTTCAAGATTGAATTCGAGCAATATTTCGGCGGTGGCAAGAAGCGTCCGCCAGCGGATACGGAATGGCGAATCGATCTGGTGATGAAGCGCTACTCCGAGCGCGGGCATAACATGAATTCGGGGCAACGGTTCCGTTACGCGACGCTGGCGATGACGTACTCGAAATACCGCCAGATGTTCCACAAGCGGATGAAGCAGAAAGAAGAAGGCGCGGTGGAGCATCATTTCGGCGCCGCGGCCAAGGCGCTGGAGGCCACTCGCGTGCGTGCGGCAGCGCGGGATTCGGCGCGGCAA
>JBAQYV010000029.1:0-20163 GCA_049790315.1 Candidatus Acidiferrales bacterium
GGCGAAGATGGAGGCCTCCCTCCTGTGTCGGGACAGGTTCCGGCCTCCGCTACATAGGCAGCTCTGACCGTTTGCCGCCAGGACCAGGGACGGCGCGACGTTACATGGCGCGACCGAAATTTGATGCGCGCAATTTTAGATTCAGGAAACTACTTTAGATCGAGGCCGGAAATCTGAATGGTTGGGTACTGCTGGTTCCACTGCTCGGGAAGGTGCTCGTAGCTCAACTGGAAATCGTACTGCTGGCCGGGGGCGAGCGGCCCGGTGCGTGGCGGAAATATCAGCTGCGTATCGCGCAACACCACCTGGTTGAAAACGTCGTGGAATTCGAGCGTCACCTGGATCTGGTTGACCGTGCGCGGGCCGTCATTTTCCACGGTGCCGAAAACATAAGTGACTTCTTGATTCAGGAAATTCGTGGCGCGGCTCATCGCGGTGGTCGGCGGCTTGGTGAATTTGATCTGCGGCGCGTAGGCCTGCTCGGCAGCGCCCATTGGCAGCGCCTGCGGTCTGGCCACCGGAGCGCGGCTGGCGCGCGCGCTCCAAAAAATCGCGCCGGCCACCAGAATCGCCACGATCACGGCGCCGGCCAGGAAGGCCACGGGCATTTCGCGCTTGTTTGCGTCTGCCATGGTGCGGACCTCGCTCCGCTATTGCTTGTGTAGCGCCAGCCTTCAGGCTAGCAGCTTTTAATGCTTGGTGCTGTTGCTGATAGCCGCGGCGAACGGCCAAGCCCAGCGAGATCGCAGGCTCGTATTCGATGCCGCTAGCGCCCGAACGAGAGCCGCGAAATCAGCGACTCCGGCAATCCCGCGGCGCGCATGCGCTTTTGCACCGCCACGATGTCGTACGGCACGCGCCAGAATTCAATCACGCCGTGCTCGCGATCGGCGATCGCGAACGCGGAGCGCGGATCGCCATCGCGCGGCTGCCCGATCGAGCCGGGATTCAGCAAGTATCGCGTGCCGGCTTCGACGCGCAACGCCGCGAAACCCGTACCGGCCGGCACTCGAAGCTGGATGACTTGCAGATCGTCATCGCGATACGAGAAGCCGCCCTGAATGTGCGTGTGGCCGAAAAAAGTTACGTTCGTCGGCGAACTCACGAGTCCGCCAAGCGCCTGCGCTGGAGCGAAAACGTATTCGTCTTCATCGTGATACGAACCGTGAACCAGCGTCAGTTCGCCGGCGCGCATCGGGCCCGGCGCCAACTGCTCGATAAATTCGCGATGCTCCGGCGTGAGATTTTTTTGCGTCCACTGCACCGCGGCCAGCGCCATCGGATTTAAATCCTCGGCGCTTGGATCGCGCGACGCCGCTTTGTCGTGATTGCCGCGAATGATCGCCGCATCCAGCGCCACGATGCGATCGATCACTTCGTTCGGGTCGGGACCGTAGCCGACGAGATCGCCCAGGCAAACCGCGCTCTCCCAGCGTCCATCGGCGGCGGCCAGGGCCGCATCGAGCGCGGTCAAGTTGGCGTGAATGTCGCTAAGAACCAGAAAACGCATCCGCCCCCACCCGCTCGTCCGAGCCGTGTCGCGCGAGATGTATCGCGCGAAAAAATCCGCGCGAACAGTGCGTCTGGCAGAGACCGGCCGCGCGTGAATCGCGCTGCGCGCAAACGGCGTCTGGCGCGAACAATGCCTCCGGCGAATCAGCCGCCGCGCGACCGCCTGATTATACGCTCACCTCTGTGCGATTTCGGCGTCCAACGGCGCAAGGGGTGGGGAACATTGCGGTGAAGACCAACCGTAAAACTGTCGCGCAGGCCACGGCGCACCGCGTGGCACGCGAACACCATGTGCTAGCGGATTAACATGCAGTCGCCATAGCTATAGAAACGATAGCCCGCTTCAACTGCGTGGCGATATGCGGCGAGGACGTGATCTCGCCCGGCGAATGCGGAGACGAGAACCAGAAGTGTCGAGCGCGGAAGATGAAAATTAGTCAGCAATTGGTCCACTAGTAAGAACGGTTCGCCGGGATGAAGAAATATATTCGCGGCGGCGCGACCTGACTGGACGCGACCGGATGATTTTTCCGCGACACTTCGGTGCGCGCCGCGATCGGGCGTTTTGCGAGCGGCGTCTTCGAGAGCGCGAACAACGGTTGTGCCTGCCGCGAGGATGGGACGGGAGTCGCGCTTCGCAGCTTCGATTGCGAGCGCCGCGGATCCTGAGATTTCATAAGTTTCCGAGTGCATTACGTGGCCTTCGATTTCCTCGGAGCGGATGGGTTGAAATGTTCCGAGGCCGACTTCGAGCGTGATTTCGGCGATTTCAACGCCGCGCGCGCGCAGCCGCTCGACAATTTCCGGAGTGAAGTGCAAACCTGCCGTGGGCGCTGCGACGGCCCCGGGGGCGCGCGCGAAAATCGTTTGATAACGCTCGCGGTCGGATGGGTCGTCCTCGCGCGCGATGTACGGCGGCAGTGGTACGTGGCCTAATCGTTCGAGCTCCTGCTCGAGCGGCGAGGCGCTGTGGAAACGCAGACGCCGCGCGCCAAATTCTCCGCGATCGATAATCTCGGCCTCAAGCTCACCTTCACCAAATAGAATCCTCTCGCCTGCCGGTAATTTCCGGCCGGGGCGCACGAGCGCTTCCCAAACATTTTCGTCAACGCGTCGCGTGAGCAGAACTTCGATCGTTGCGGATAAATGCTCGCGACGCGTGCGTGGCGACTTGCCCGGGTTTTGCGCTCGGGTACCCGCGCGGCGACCGAACAACCGCGCGGGGATCACGCGCGTGTTGTTCACGACGAGAAGCTCGTCGCCGCGAAGTAGATTCGGGAGGTCGCGAAACGCCGAATCTTGCCAATCGCCCGTGGCGCGATCGAGAAGCAACATTCTGGATGAATCGCGAGGCTCGGCCGGACGCTGCGCGATCAGGCGCTCGGGCAAATCATAGGAGAATTCGTCAAGCCGCATGGGAGGAGCCGACTATAGCCCCGATCCGTCACAGGTGCAAATCAAGATGGAACGGCGCTCCAGTGAGGGCTTAGTTTACGGTTAAGATGCTGATATAATTACGCTTATTTTTAATTTGTGCGATTCAGAATATACTTGACATTAATGCGCTCATATTATATGCTTTGGCATGAATCGGAGAGGAATGGTCCATCTGAACCGGGACTCGGCAGCACGTACGCCCCATCGGTCCGGCGGCATCTAAAGCTATAGGTTTACAGGGAGTTCGCGATGTTTCGATTCGACAAACTTACGGTAAAGGCGCAAGAGGCGGTGCAGGAGGCGCAGGAGATCGCGGCGCGCCACGATCAGCAACAGATCGAGCCGCTGCACATGCTCGCGGCTCTTGTGGCGCAGCCGGACGGGATTGTGTCGCCGCTGCTGCAGAGGCTGGGCGTGCGTCCGGAGACTCTGGAAGGCGAGATCGAAACAGCGCTGGGAAAATTGCCGAAAGTGAGCGGCGTCGCTCAGCAGCACATGGGCGCGGCGCTCAACAAAGTTCTGGAACGATCGTTTGACGAAGCCGAGCATTTCAAAGATGAGTTCGTTTCGTCGGAGCACTTGCTGCTGGCAATTGCGGGGCAATCGAAAGATCCTGCCGCGGAACTGCTGGCGCGCAACGGAGCTTCGCGCGAAGCGCTACTGCAGGCGCTGGCGACGGTGCGCGGCAGCCACCGCGTGACGTCACAAAATCCGGAAGGGACATTCCGCGCGCTCGAACAATATGCGCGCGACCTGACCGACATGGCGAGACGGCGCAAACTCGATCCTGTGATCGGGCGCGATGAAGAGATTCGGCGCGTGATGCAAATTCTAGCGCGGCGCACGAAAAACAATCCGGTGCTGATCGGCGAGCCGGGCGTGGGAAAAACCGCGGTGGTGGAAGGATTGGCGCAACGCATCGTTTCGGGCGATGTGCCGGAAGTGTTGCGTCCGAAGCGTATCGTGGCTTTGGACCTGGCGGCGCTGATTGCGGGCGCAAAATATCGCGGCGAATTTGAGGATCGATTGAAAGCGGTGCTGAAAGAAATCACGGAATCGAACGGACAGATTATTCTGTTCATCGACGAACTGCACACATTAGTGGGCGCGGGCGCGGCGGAAGGTTCGATGGACGCTTCCAACATGCTGAAGCCGGCGCTGGCGCGTGGCGAACTGCGCGCGATCGGCGCGACGACACTGAGCGAATACAGGAAACATATCGAGAAAGATCCCGCGCTCGAGCGGCGCTTTCAACCGGTGTTAATCCCCGAGCCGACGGTGGAAGATACGATCGCGATTTTGCGCGGGCTGAGAGATCGCTATGAATTGCATCACGGCGTGCGCATTCAGGACGCCGCCATCCTGGCAGCGGCGACACTTTCGCAGCGCTATATCACCGATCGATTCCTGCCTGATAAAGCGATCGATCTGATCGATGAAGCCGCGGCGAGTCTGCGCATGCAGATGGATTCGCTGCCGCTGGAGATCGATCAGATCGAGCGCCGCGTTTTGCAACTCGAAATCGAGCGCCAGGCGCTGCTGCGGGAATCGGATTCGCATTCGCGGGAGCGGTTGAAAGCGCTCGAAAGCGAGCTGGCCAAATTGCGCGAGGAGTCGCACGCGCGGAAGGCGCGCTGGGAAGTCGAGAAAGATGCGATCGGCAAAATTCGCAAGGTGAAGAGTGAGATCGAACAACTGAAGGCCGACGAACAACGTCTGGAGCGCGCGGGTGATCTGGCGAAAGTGGCGGAGATCCGTTACGGCAAATTGTCGGCGGCCGAAAAGCAACTGGCCAACGCACAAGCACATCTTGCGGAAGTCCAAAAGGACGGCGCGATCCTGCGCGAAGAAGTGGGGGAAGAAGACATCGCAAAAATCGTGGCCAAGTGGACCGGCATTCCCGTGGGCCGGCTGCTCGAAGGAGAAGCGCGCAAGCTTGTGACCATGGAAGAGCGGCTTAAACATCGCGTGGTGGGACAAGACGACGCGGTGGCGCGCGTTTCAAACGCGATTCGACGCAGCCGCGCGGGATTGTCCGATCCGCACAGGCCCATCGGCTCATTTATTTTTCTGGGCCCTACCGGCGTGGGCAAAACGGAATTGGCGCGGGCGTTGGCGGAATTTTTGTTCGACGACGAAAAGGCGCTGATTCGGTTGGACATGTCGGAATACATGGAGAAGCATTCGGTCGCGCGGATGATTGGCGCGCCTCCGGGCTATGTGGGCCACGACGAGGGCGGTCAACTGACGGAGAAAATTCGCAGGCATCCCTATGCCGTGGTGCTCTTCGACGAGATCGAAAAAGCGCATCCCGACGTTTTCAACGTGCTGCTGCAAATTCTGGAAGACGGGCGGCTGACAGACGGCAAAGGGCGCACGGTGGATTTCCGCAACGCGGTCCTGGTGATGACGAGTAATTTGGGTTCGGCGGCGCTGTTCGAGCTTTCAGCCAGCGATCCGAAACGCGCACATCAGGAGGCTATGGAGGCGCTGAAGCAGGCGTTCCGGCCGGAATTTCTGAATCGGATCGACGACATTGTGCTGTTCAATCCGCTGGGCCATGAGCAGCTTGAAAAAATCGTGGACTTGGAACTTGCAAAGTTCCGCAGGATGCTCGAAGGCCGCGGCGTGGAAATCGAACTTACACCGGCGGCTCGCGAGCGGCTGCTGCGCGAAGGTTACGACCCGGCTTACGGTGCGCGCCCGCTGCGGCGCACATTGCAGCGACTGGTACAAGATCCGCTGGCAATGCAGATTCTCGACGGGCGCATTTTGCCCGGAGAGCGCGTGCGCGTGGACGCGAATCCCGCTTCGGATCAGATGACGTTTTCGGCCGTCCCACATGCGACCGCCGCGAGCGGGCAGGCTGCATCAGCTGGTTCCGCGCCGGCGCTGACCGAAGCGCCAGTGCAGGCGAAATCAAGCCGGCGCGGGCGGTAAACACGGCGATTTGAGCGACGCGCGGCGGTGATTTGACGCGAGTGGGAGCGGCATCTACACTGATCTTTCATCGAGATTGTTCCGGGAATTTCTCCGGAGGGAGCTAAGGCAATCATGAGAGGCATCAAGACACTTTTTCTGCTGACGGCGCTGACGGTGCTGCTTGTGCTCGGCGGCGAAGCGATTAGCGGCAGGCAGGGGATGACGATCGGGCTCGTGATCGCCGTGGCGATGAACGCGTTCGCTTACTTTTTCTCGGACAAGATCGCCCTGAAATCAAGCCACGCGCAGGCTGTTACCCGCGATCAAGTGCCCCGGCTGTACGCCGTGATGGAGCGGCTATGCGCCAAGGCCAACTTGCCGATGCCGAAGCTTTACGTGATCCCGGAACCGGCGCCGAACGCGTTTGCCACGGGGCGAAACCCAAAGCACGCATCGGTGGCGGTGACCGAGGGACTGTTGCAACTGATGAGCGACGATGAGCTTGAGGGCGTGATCGCGCATGAGCTTTCTCATGTGCGCAACTACGACATCCTGACGACGTCCATCGCCGCCACATTGGCCGGCGCGATCACATGGATTGCACACATCGGGCGATTCGCATTGATTTTCGGCGGCTTCGGCGGCGGGCGCGATCGGCGCGGCGGAGGGTTGACGGAGTTGCTGATGATCCTGGTAGCCCCGATCGCGGCGCTGGCAATTCAGCTCGGGGTGTCGCGGCAGCGCGAATTTGCCGCGGACGCTTCGGGAGCGCGGATGGTCGGGCATCCATTCGGACTGGTGAGCGCGCTTGAGAAACTGGGGGCCTATAATCAGCGGATTCCGATGAATGTCTCGCCCACCACGGCATCGCTTTTCATCGTGGCGCCGCTGGCTCCTCGCCAGATGATGCGCGGGCTATTCAGCACTCATCCTCCACTCGAAAAGCGCATCGCGGCGCTGAAGAGCATGGTGATCACGCCATCGGGCCGCTAACGGCGGGGCATGCTCAGGCAGGCCGTGGCTCGCTGCGACGGGGTACCCCTGAAAAAAAGAAATGGGGTCGGCAAGAATTTCCCGATTCAGTGACACCTAGAACAGACCGATTGCAACGTTCGTTCTCTAGCACCGTCAAAACAAGCAACTTGCAGCATTGCAGAATTGTGAACAGTATGGCTTTCGCATTGCTCGGATATTGCCAGCAGTCGCAGGGCAAGCGGCAGTCGGGTCGGTTGCCGGAACGGCCGTTGCGACACTGCTAAACACGACAATGAGTTGCAAAGATTCAATTCGGTTGATGTGCGAATTCATTGAGGGGCGTTTGTCACCCGTGGTGGCTCACGAGGTGAGCATGCACTTGAGCCGTTGCGAGAACTGTACGTTGGTTCTGGAGGCGGCCGAGCAAACGCTGGAAGTCTACTTCGACGATCCGCACATGGCTACGGTCCTCGAACGGGCCCGGGTCGCTTAGACGCACGACGCGCGTCGGGTTGTGCGCTCGCGCCGGTGTCTCCATTTCTCCGCTAAGGCTTTTCTATCCAGTAAGTTAGCCTCCATCGCGCAGTCTTAATTGTCCAGTCGCGTGCGTTGCTATCGGCAAATTCGCTCGCGGCAGCGCGCCTGCGAGACAGCTTCCGTAATCGCAACACTAACGGCCGGCCGTGGGGATAAAACCTGATTCCAAAGAGTTAACAGAGAGAAGCTACCAAGCCGCGTAAAGCTTACGCGGTAAATTGGCGCGTGTTTTTCGAGGCGAGATAAAAACGGACAGCTCGCAAGTAACTGTGCGATAAAGGTTTGTTGTCATGGGAGGGCCAAACACCCAGGATTGGTGCGAGGCGTGCATATCTCAGGGTGTACAGGGGACACGCGCAAGCGTACAAGGAGAACGTCCATGACAGACATGATGGGCAACGAAGAGAACACGACTGTGGTGACAGATAGCGCGCCGCGCTGGGTGGGCATTGCGGTGGTCGCGCTGGCTATCGTAACGCTGGTTGCCCTGGGAGTCGGCTGGAATGCCACGACGCAAGCCCGCAATGCGGAGCAGAGTCTGGCGTTGCAGAGCAAGAGCTTCCAGCAGAATCAAGACTCGCTGGCGCAGCGTCTTTCGCAAACCGAGGAAGCCGATGCGCAGTTGCAAAGCGATCTGGGCGTAGTGACGAACAAACTGCAATTGACGCAAGCCCAGCTGGATTCGGCTCGGCATCAGGAAACGCAGATCAAGAAAGACTACACGAGCCAGATCAACACGGTGAACACACAATTGGCGACCAAGGCCAGCTCGGACGACGTGACGG
Source organism: Candidatus Acidiferrales bacterium (assembly GCA_049790315.1). Classification (GTDB taxonomy): domain Bacteria; phylum Acidobacteriota; class Terriglobia; order Acidiferrales; family UBA7541; genus DASPOJ01. The sequence continues at coordinate 8,169 of JBAQYV010000029.1, forward strand.
CGCTCGGCGGCGACGTGAACGGCGTGAAGACCGACCTTGAAAACACCAAGAACAGTTTGCAATCCACGACCGACCAATTCGGACAATTGATCGCCAAGAATCACGATGAAATCGATCAACTGCGCCGCTTGGGCGAGCGTGATTATTATGAATTCACGCTGAGCAACACGACCCAGAAACAGACGGTTGGGGAAATGCAAATCCAATTGCGCGGCACGAACGTGAAGCACAACCAGTTCAGCATGGCGCTTTACGTGGATGACATGCGCCTGGAGAAAAAGAATCGCGCCGTGGACGAACCGATTTACTTCTACACGCGCGGATCACGCACACCGCTTGAGTTGGTCGTGAACCAGATCGGCAAAGACAAAATCACGGGCTACTTGAGCGTTCCGAAGTCGACTCCGGCGCAGGCGTCGGCGTCAACCGGGGCAGCGAACTAGCTTCCCTCTCCTTACGGTCCCGCAAGCAAGAGGGCCCCTTCGGGGGCCCTCTTTTTTTACGCGCGGAATATTTTCCGGAGCGATCGTGTGAACGCCAGCGCTGGCGCGGGCTGGCGGAGTTGAGTACGATGGTCGAGATCCGATGCCGTCCATTGCCATTTACGCCGAACGCGCGCTGACACCGCTGAAGGAGATTCGCGACGCGGTGATCGTGGTGGATGGTGCGCGTATCGCCGCGGTAGGACACAGGGGCGAGATTGCTGTGCCGCACGGCGCGACGGAGCATCGAGCCGCGGCGGGTAGCACGGTGATTCCCGGCTTTGTGGACGTGCACATTCACGGCGCGGGTGGGCACGACGTAATGGAAGGCACGGACGAAGCATTTGACGCGGTGACGGCCGCGGTGGCGCGGTTTGGCACGACGTCAATTGTGGCCACGACCGTGACGGCGAGCGCTGAGGATACGTGCCGCAGCGTGGCGGCGATTGCGCGCGGGACGAAGCGTGGCGAGGTGGCGGCGTCGGCCCCGGGCGAGGCGCGCGCGGAAATTCTGGGCGTACATTTCGAGGGGCCGTTCATCAGCGCGGCGCGGCGGGGCGTGCATCCGGCGGAGTGGATCGCGGCGCCGTCGGTGGCATTGCTCGACCGATTTCTTGACGCTGCGCAGGATGCGGCGCGGATTTTGACGCTGGCGCCGGAATTGCCGGGTGCACTTGAACTGGTGAGCGCGGCGCGCAGGCGAGGACTCGTGGCCGCGATGGGGCACACGGATGCGAGCTATGCGGAGGCCGCGGCCGCGATTGCCGCGGGCGTGCGGCACGCGGCGCATGTGTTCAACGCGATGCGGCCATTTTCGCACCGCGAGACTGGCGTGCTTGGCGCGGTGCTGACGGCGCGCGAGGTTACGGCTGAGCTGATCGCCGACGGAGTGCATGTGGATGACGCGGCGATTCGCGTGCTGCTTGCGGCGAAGGGCGTCGACAAAACTGTGCTGGTGAGCGACGGAACTTCGGCGACGGGAATGCCTGATGGACGATATCGACTGGGATCGTTCGAGGTGAACGTCGCGGGCGGCGTGTGTCGAAACACAGAAGGCAAACTCGCCGGTAGCACACTGACGCTGGATCGCGCGGTACGACACATGGTGAGTTTGGGAGTGGGATTGCCGGACGCGGTGCGCATGGCGACGTTCAATCCAGCGAAAGTGCTGGGTATAGAAGCGCGCAAGGGAATTTTGGCGGCGGGCGCCGACGCCGACTTGATTGTGCTCGACGACGAATTGCGCGTTGCCGGCGTGATGACGCGCGGGCTGGGTTGGCCTGCTACTGCTTCGAGGGGTTGAGGGGAATGTTGAGTTCGGTCGAGAGCAAATAGGGATCGAAGGGGCTGCAGGCGAAATATCTGCCGGCTACTTCTATTGTGGGGACTTTGCGGCGGCCGTCGTTCACGCGTACCACCAAATCTTCGGCATCGGGATCTTCGTCGACGTTGATTTCGCGGTAGGAGACGCCGCGCTCGCGCAGGAATTGTTTGGCGCGATGGCAATCGCTGCACCACGTGGTTGTGTATAGGGTGATTTCTTCCATTTGCGGATCCTGTCCGCGATCTAATTTGTGCGCGATCGTCGGCTAATTTGCAACCAAAGATGCAAACCTGAAGACCTCCGTTACAAAAGCATACGCTTTGCTACACACAGATGCCGAAAAATGGCGACGACCCGCGCGACACCAACCTCCACAAGGCCAACGGTGATTTGATGCCGGCGACGGGCGGGCGATGCGCGCCATGACTGTTGATGGCGGCGATGTCGCATGTTCGGAGGGCAGGCTGAAAATCAGTGAGCGATGCGGCTTAGGCTTCGACGCCAGCGGGAGCGGCGGCCCTGACGCGGGCGGCAGCGGCAAGGCGCGCTTCGGCGATCGCGAGGTTGTGAAGAATTTCGTCCCAATCAGCATTCGCGTCGGCGTGACTGGCGAGGAGTTTGCGAGCGCTGTCGGCATCGGCTTGGGCGTGGGCAACATCGATTTCTTCGGCGCGCTCGGCGGCGTCGGCTAAGACAATGACGCGATCGGGCAGAACTTCGGCGAGCCCGTCAAATACGGCGATGAAAAAAGTTTCAGAGCCCTGCTTGTAACTGAGAGCGCCGACGCCGAGTTCGGTGAGCAGCGGCGTGTGGCCGGGCAGGATGCCGAGAAAACCATCGCGGCCGGGCAACTGGATTTCGGTGACGCGCTCACGCACGACGCTGCGTTCGAGTGTGACGACTTCGAGTTGAATGGTACCGGGTAGCATCGTGTTTGGCTCTGCGTGAGATCGCTGTGCGGGCCGAGCTAGGCCGTGGCCGCCATCTTCTCGGCTTTGGCGACCACTTCTTCGATTGTGCCGACCATATAGAACGCTTGCTCCGGAATATTGTCGTGCTGACCGGAAACGATTTCTTTGAAGCCGCGGATCGTGTCGGCGATTTTGACGTATCTGCCCTCTTGACCAGTGAACTGTTCGGCGACGAACATCGGCTGCGAAAGGAATTTTTCGATTTTGCGCGCGCGCGTGACAGAGAGCTTGTCTTCGTCGGACAATTCTTCGATTCCAAGGATGGCGATGATGTCCTGCAGATCTTTGTAGCGCTGCAGCACGAGCTTGACGGAGCGCGCGACGGCGTAGTGATCGTCGCCGACGATGCGCGGATCGAGAATGCGCGAGGAGCTGGCGAGCGGATCGACGGCGGGATAAATGCCGCGCTCAGAGACTTGCCGGCTAAGGTTAGTGGTGGCGTCAAGATGCGCGAACGTGGCGGCCGGCGCGGGATCGGTGTAGTCATCTGCGGGAACGTAGATGGCCTGCACGGAAGTGATCGAGCCGCGCTTGGTGGAGGTGATGCGCTCCTCCAGCTCGCCGATTTCGGTGTTCAGGTTCGGCTGGTAGCCGACGGCCGAGGGCATGCGTCCGAGCAGCGCGGAAACTTCGGAGCCGGCCTGCACGAAACGAAAAATATTGTCGATGAAGAGAAGAACATCCAGGCCTTCTTCGTCGCGGAAATATTCGGCGACGGTCAAACCGCTTAGGGCAACGCGCAGGCGCGCGCCGGGCGGCTCCGTCATCTGGCCATAGATCAACGCGGCGCGCGATTTTTCGGAATCGCCGGCGACGACGACTTTCGATTCCTGCATCTCGAGCCACAGATCATTTCCTTCGCGGGTGCGTTCGCCGACTCCAGCAAAAACGGAAACGCCGCCGTGCTGCATCGCCACGTTGTGGATCAACTCCTGAATCAGAACGGTCTTGCCGACGCCAGCGCCGCCGAACAAACCAATTTTGCCACCTTTGAGATAAGGCTCAATCAGATCGACGACCTTAATGCCGGTCTCAAACATCTCGAGATTTGTGGATTGGTCTTCGAGCGACGGCGCGGGACGATGAATCGGATATCGCTTCTCGTACTTTATCGGGCCAAGATTGTCCACGGGCTCGCCGAGAACATTCATCACGCGGCCAAGCGCGCCGCGGCCCACGGGCACGGAAATCTCTTCGCCGAGGTCGAACGCTTTCATACCGCGCACGACACCTTCGGTGGGCTTCATCGCTACGGTGCGGACGCGGCCTTCACCCAGGTGCTGCTCAACTTCAGTGACAATGTCAAGCGGCTCGGGTACATCGAAGCCTTCGCTGACGATGCGGACGGCGTTGTAAATTTCCGGCAGGTGATGCTCGGGAAATTCGACGTCCACAACCGGGCCGATAACCTGCACGACGCGGCCGACGAACTTTGTCTGCTTTGAATCCTGAGTTTCCTGGGCCATCGCTTACTCCTTATTCTGGCAGGCTCCAAGCTGAGCCCGCACCCTTCTGGGATAACGTCATTCGGCTGCGCTTGAGCCGCTGACCACTTCGATGATTTCTCTTGTGATCGTGGCCTGACGAACTTTATTCATGTGCAGCGTGAGGTCGTCGATCACATCGGAGGCGTTGTTGGTGGCCGCTTCCATGGCCGTCATGCGCGCGGCGTGCTCGGCAGCGGAAGATTCGGCAATCATGCGATAAATCTGCGTCTCCACGTAACGCGGAACCAGGTGGCTGAAGATTTCTTCGGGCGGCTGCTCGTAAATAAAGTCGACCTGGCTTGCGGCGTCGGGCACGGGCTTGCCGGACTTCTCACCGGCTACGCCAGATACTTCTTCGACGTCGAGAGGCAGCAGGCGCTCAACGCGCTGCACGGATGTCATGATGGATTTAAATTCGTTGTAAACCAGGTAGACGGCATCGGCCTCCGCGGCGTTGTAGCGCGCCATCACCACGCGCGCGATCTCGGCGGCCTTGGCGCGATCGGCCACAGCCGTGACATCAATGTACTCGCCGCTGACCTTGCCGTAACGCTTGCAGAGCGCGTCGCGGCTTTTCTTGCCGATCGCGATCAATTGAATTTCGCGGTCGCCCTGTGTGGCCAGGAACTCAAACGCGCGCCGCAAAATATTGGAATTGAAACCGCCCGCGAGGCCGCGCTCACCCGCGGTGACCAGCACGAGAATTTTGTGCTCCGGCCGGCGGCGCAGCAGCGGATGCAGATGCTCCTCGTCGACTTCGGCAAGATGCGAAATCGCGGAGCGCAAGACGTCCCGAATCGCGGTGGCATAGGGGCGCATGGCGATGACTTTTTCCTGCGCTCGACGCAGGCGTGCCGCGGCGACAAATTTCATCGCGCGCGTGATCTGCTGCGTGTTTTTCACGGAGCGGATGCGGCGCCGAAAATCGAGAAGTGTGGGCATTCGGAAATTCGCGGGCTGAGTTACTTCGCCTTGGCCTTCTCCTTGTCAGCTTTGAAGCGTTCCTTAAATTCTCCAATCGCCTTCTTGAGCGATTCACGCATCGGGTCGTCAAGCGCCTTCATCTGGGCGATTTGTGCGAGCAGCGAACCGTATTTCGCGTCCATAAAGGCGATCAGGTCGTGCTCGAAGCGAACGACGTCGGGAACATCGACATCGTCCAGATAACCGCCGGTGCCGGTAAAAATCACGAGCACCTGCTCCTGGATGGGTAGGGGCGAAAACTGATTCTGTTTGAGCAGCTCGACCAAGCGCTGGCCGCGCGCCAATTGAGCTTTGGTGGCTTTGTCGAGTTGTTCGGCGCCAAATTGCGCGAATGCGGCGAGCTCCCGGTATTGCGCGAGATCCAATCGCAACGAGCCCGCAACCTGACGCATGGCCTTGATCTGCGCGTTTCCGCCAACGCGGCTGACGGAAAGGCCGACATTGACGGCGGGCCGAATGCCGCTATTGAACAAATCAGCTTCGAGATAAATCTGGCCGTCCGTGATGGAGATCACGTTGGTTGGGATGTACGCGGAAACGTCGCCGGCCTGCGTTTCGATCACAGGCAGCGCTGTGAGGGAGCCGCCGCCGAGTTTATCGTTCAGTTTCGCGGCGCGTTCGAGCAGGCGGGAGTGGAGATAAAAGACATCGCCGGGAAAAGCTTCGCGGCCGGGAGGACGGCGCAAGAGCAGCGAAATTTCACGATAGGCCTGCGCGTGTTTCGAGAGATCGTCGTAAAAACAGACTGCGTGGCGCCCGGAATCGCGAAAAAATTCGCCCATAGCGCACGCCGCGTACGGCGCGATGTATTGCATCGTGGCGGGCTCTGTGGCGGAGACGGCAACAACGATGGTGTAGTCCATCGCGCCGGCGTCGGTGAGCTGCTTCACGACCTGCGCGATCGTCGAGCGCTTTTGCCCGATCGCACAGTAAATGCAAATCATATCGCCGCCCTTTTGATTCAGGATCGTGTCCAGAATGATGGCGGTCTTGCCGGTCTGCCGATCGCCGATGATCAGCTCGCGCTGTCCGCGGCCGATGGGGATCATCGAATCGATGGCCTTGATTCCGGTTTGCAGAGGTTCGCGGACGGGCTGGCGATCGACAACGCCCGGCGCAATTCGTTCGATCGGAATGCGCTTGTCGGTTGCGATGGGGCCTTTGCCGTCGAGCGCGACGCCAAGCGGATTGACGACCCGGCCGACCAGCGCTTCGCCGACCGGCGAGGACATAATCGTGCGCGTGCGCTTGACGGTGTCGCCTTCCTCGATCGCGGTGTACTCACCAAGGAGCACCACGCCGACCTGATCTTCCTCGAGGTTGAGCGCGATGCCGAAAACATCGTGCGGGAACGTGAGCAACTCGCCGGCCATGACTTTGTCGAGGCCATAGACACGCGCGATTCCGTCGCCGACCGAGAGCACTGAGCCGACCTCGTCAACCGTGACCGATTGCTCGTAATTGGCGATTTGTTCCTTAAGAATTTTGGTAATTTCGTCCGCTTTAATGGGAGGCATCCGTGCTCCTATTCCGAAGCCAATCGCGCGCGCAATTTGTTGAGTTGCCCGCGCACCGAACCGTCATAAATCGTCGAACCCACGCGCACGCGCACGCCGCCCAGCATGTGGTCGTCCACTAGAAATTGCGCTTCCACCCTGCCGCCGACGAGGCGTTCAAGCGCGCCAATCAGTTCCGCGCGCTCCGCGGCACCAAGCTCCTGGCCGGTGGTGACGACGGCGCGCGTCAAGCCAAGTTTGGCGTCAAGCAAAGATTCATAGGCCAGCTCGATATCGGGTAAAAGCGCCGCGCGCCGGTGATCCACAAGCAGCAGCAAGAAATTGCGTACGGTGCGGCTCGACCCGAGGCGCTCAACCAGGCTTTCGATCACGGCGTGTTTACCGGCGCGCGGCACGGCTGGATTCGCCAGCAACTGCCTCAGCTCGCGCGATTCGTCCATCAGCCCGGCAAATGCAGCGATGTCTTGCCGCACTTGAGGCGCGGAATTGCGTTCGATCGCGACGTCGGCGAGTGCCGCGGCGTATCGCTGCGCGAGAGCTTTCAATTTTTCGTCCTCTGAAGCGTCGCGCTTTGAGCGGCGCGGTTCACCTGCGAGACAAACAAGTGAAAGAGCGCAGCGCGGGCAGGCTCGTTCGTGTGAAGCGCGACGCGCATTTCTTTTTCGGCCGCGGCCACGGCCATTTGAGCGGCCAGTTCCCGCAATTGCTGGCGGCAGACGCGCTCACTGGCCTCAATTTCAAATTGCGCGCCGCGCTCGATGCGCTCGATCTCGCGCCGGCCCGCTTGAAGCTGGCGCTGGGCTTCGGCTTCCGCCTCGCGGTCGCTTTCGGAACGCAATCTGACGATTTCCTGATCGACGTTGGCGACTTGAATTTCGACTTCACGCAACTCACGTTCGGCATCGGCCTTTGCCGCGGCCGCATCGCGAATTGCGCCGCCGATTTCCGCACCGCGCCCGCGGAAATATGGCCCGCCATAACGCGCCAGCACGTAAGCCAACGCGCCGAAAATGAGGATAAAGTTCAGCCAACGAAAGACCCAACCGGTTGGCGTGTCCGCCGCGTCGGGCGAAGCGCCCTCGGCCGCGAAGACCGGCGCAGCGAGAGTGGCAAGCACGAAGAGCGCAGCCCCAATTCGCCGGGCGAATTTCCTCGAGCCAGGTTTCATTGTTGACCTGCGATGTCGAGTCCCGGTGATCTAGGCGCATCGGGCGCGAGGAATGATCTGGCGATTTCCCGCCCTAGAGCGATGCTGGGCGCTTCGAGCGCAGTGCGAGCCGCGGCAAATTCCCGCTCTTGTTCCAACTTGGCGGCGCGGACACGCTCCTGCGCGGCGGCTCGAGCGCTTCGAACGGCCGCTTCGTGCTTTTCGATGGCGTGGCGGCGCGCCGTCTCCTGCTCTGTGAACAACTGGGCGCCGGCGTTCTTGAGCGCCACGCGATAGGTTTGGAGTTTTTCCTGTGCTTCCTGACGTATGGCATCCGCGGCGCGACGCGCGCCTTCGGTGCGCGTGCGCCGTTCAGCCAAAACGCGCTCGATCGGCTTGAAAAAACTCCAGCGCAGGAAAAAATAGAAGAGGAAAACCAACACAACGGTGGGCAAGGCCGCCAGAAACAACTCACCCAATTGATGGACAAGGTCCATGTTCGTTTAAGGGGCGACTGGGTGCCCCGTTTGTGGATCTCCGTCGGAAAACAGAGGGCGAGCACCACTCTGTAGGCTTTCTCAAGCCTTTGCAAGAGCAAGGATTTATAGCATCCGTGGCGGGTTCCGTCAACGAGACGCGCCACACGACGTACGATATGTTTCAAAGAGTGACACGCAAAGTTTGCGGGTCACGACCGCAGCATGCAGACCTCAATCGTAAGCGAGTGCTTCGACCGGATCCTTGCCGCTGGCGAGGTAGGATGGATACGTGGCGCCCAACAGGCTGGCGACCACGGAGATGGCCGCGGCGCGGACGACCCAGCCGATCGTAATGTTGATGTGGATCGTGGGAAACGACGACACAAACACAGCGCGTGTGGCATAGCTGAGAACAATGCCGAACACAATGCCCACGCCGCAGATCAACATCGTTTCGCCGAGCAGAGCCCTGACGATATAGCTTTTCGAGGCTCCGAGAGATTTCAGGATTCCCACGTCGCGTGTTCGTTCGATCACCGTGGTGTACATGGAAAGAAAAATCACGAGAAAACCGATGGCCACGGCCAGGCCGATCATGCTGTGCACGAAAGCATCGAGGCCCGGCAAGCTGGTCTGCGTCATCAGCGAAAGATAATCCTTGAGCGGACGGATTTCGTAGCCGCGAAAAATGTCGTGCATCTGGTCCATCACGGCCGCGGTGCGATCAGGACGCGTGCACTTGATGAAGAAGACGGATGTTTTGTCCGGCGAGGCGGTCAGGTCTTGCAACGTGGCGAGCGGCACGAAAATTCGCGCCCCTTTGCCGTGCTCAACGATGCCCGCGACGGTGAAATCGTGATCGAGCATGTGAAACGTACTGCCGACGGTGAGGTGCTTTGACTGGGCCAGCACGTCGTCGGCAAGCATGTCGTAGGGGCCTTGCATGTCGTGACCGGCGAGGAAAACGAATCCGCCGGAAACGTCACGGAAGCTATCGGCATCGATTCCATAGAGAATGTCGACGCCACCGGTCAAATTGAAATAGAAGAGGACAGGCGTGAACGACTGTATGTATTTAATTTCGCGCAACTTATCCCCAAGCTTGATTGGCATGGGCGCGCCACTGAAGGCAATGAACACTTGGGCAGATGGCGGCTGGAGCATGATGTCTGCGCCGATGCCTTCGATGCGCTTGCCTGCGTCCTCCATCATGCCGCTGGTAAGGCCGACGACGATGATCACGAGCGTCACCTGGACGGCGACGGCCAGGATGCTGACGATCGTGCGCACGGGGCGATGCACGACATTGCGGAAAACCATTTGGCCCATCATGGCTTGGCCTCGGGTGGGGCGGCGGGCTTATCGATTGCGGGTTTGTCGCTAGGCGTGGCGTCGGTATCGTCTTCGCCTACGCGTACGAGTATTGAGTTGGGTGGCTGCGCGAGATCGAAGCGATCGGCGGGAATGGGCGCGTTAAGCGTGAGCTTGGTGACGCGGATCTCGAGTTGATAATCCTGTTGCGGGCGATGGAGATGAATGTCGTGCGCAAATTGCAGGGTTGATGAGACGGCGGCCGCAGCGGGCGCCATGGGCGCGCTCGAAGCAGGCGATTTCGCGGCGGTCTGCGCAGATGCGGCATCAGGCGCGGCACCGATCGCGGCCCAATCCGAGTAAGAGACGTCGGCATCCAGGCGGCCTTCAGGGCCGTAGATTTGAACGCGGGCGATGGAAAGATCGGCCCGATCGAACCAGATTTTGCGCTCGATCTCGGGACCGGCTTCGGCGCGGCGCAGAAGCGTAAGAATGTAGTAGCGGTTCGACGCGGAATCGGACTGGGCCTCCTCAAACAGCACGGGCGCGCCTGCCGGAATTTCGGGCCAGAACAAAGCGTCGAGCACGTGCTGCGGCCGCAAATTTTCGATGGGTTTCTTGGCGGCGCGCACGAGCGTATCTGACCCAACCAGGAATTTATTCTGCGACGGAATGAAAATGCGGAACGTTTTGCCGTCGCTGGTCATATCGAAAACGTCTTTGGCCACAACCGGGGCCTGGCCGATCATGCGAATCGAAGCGGGTCGCTGCGCCAGGATGAACGCGTGGACATCGTGATACTGCTCGATGACGCCGCTGTATTCCGAACCGGCCGTGAGAACCAAATCGACAGTGGCGTTCAGGCTCTGCACGCTGCGCGCTTGCTTGTCGTAGGCCGCGAGAAGCTCAGCCTTGGTGGCCGTGAGCGCGGGACGGGCTTGTTGCGCCGGGGCCATGTGCGTGGTTGTTTTCACGCGGCAGCCCGCCGCTAGCGCAACAAGAAGGAAGCTTGCGGCACGGGCCGTGCGGAATGATCGCGTGGTGATGGTGTTCGTCATGTTTGCGCTCACGGATTCGCGCTTCGTCGTGCGGGCAAACTCAAAAATTTAGCAGTGCCGCGCGACAGCGTCAACCGAGCATGATACGCGTCAAGCGGACTCGGCGCGCACGATATCCACATTGATCGAAAGTTTCTTAAGCGCGGGTTGCAGGCGGCGAATCACTTCCGCGCTCGACAGACGATTCGTCAGCAGCGTAAGAAAACCATTCTCGAAATCGCACACGGCGCAGAATAAATAGGCGTCGATCACGCCGGCATAGGCGTCAACGCCACTGCTTGAAAGCGCGCCTTCGAGCGCGGGGGCTTCGGCCGGCAGCGAACCTCCGGCGCGCGCGCCAAAAGTTTCTGGCGCAAAGCGCTCGACGAGCCCAGCCAAAATATCCGCGGCCGGCGCGGGCACGACGAGCGAGCGCGATGCAGCCTGGCGAAATTCGATCGCACGGCGCTCGCAATAATCGCGAACACGTTCGATGTGCGCGAAGAAATCAAGCGCCCATGGATCGCCGGCGGCAATCGCGGAAAGCGACGCTCCCCAGATGCGGCCGGCATCGGCGCCGCGAACGGGCTCGCGGGTCGAACGCTCAATCAACTCAAAACCAACACCCTTCGCGCCGGCGCCAAGATCGAGCGGCTCGATTTCAAGCTTGTAACCGAGTTCGGCCATCGCCTCGGGATTTTTCTCAATCACGAGGCTTCCTCCCGAGACGCGGGCGATCCGAAGCGCGCGATGAAATCGGGCGACTGCTTGCGAACTTCGAGCCAATCGAAGAAAGCTTCCTGCGTTTCAAGCCATATCCGGAACCATTGCAGGATTTCTTCTTTATCGGCGCGCTTCTTCGGATCCACTTTCTGATTGCGCGCGATCATTTCGGCGCGGCGGCGTCCAAGGCGGCCCACTTCAAGGACGCGCTCAGCGGCAGCGCGATCACCCTCGGCGCGGAATTTGCGCAGCATTTCGTCCAGGCGCACCAGGCACATTTCAGCTTCTTCAAGCGTTGCGAAGTGCAGCAGATCTCGAAATTCCTCTTCGTAGCGGCCATCGGTATCCGATTGCGTGGAGCGCACTACGCGCAGGCCGGCGTCTTCGAGCACATCGGTGACGTAATCGACGGAAGTCTTGCCCGGAGCGCCCAGGCGCGCGGCGAGTTGCCTGCGGATCTGCTCGATTTCAGCGGGCGTGTAGCGCGGGACGCGAAGTTCGGCGGCGATCGCGAGGATGATTTCTTTTTTGGA